>NZ_JBEYYT010000072.1:0-26554 GCF_040645715.1 Spirillospora sp. NPDC046719
GTCCGGAGTTCGTCCGGGCGGCCGCCGGCGTCCGTTCGCGAGGAGGCCCGCATGCTCACCGCCCTCCACCACGTCCAGCTGGCCGCCCCGCCCGGCAGCGAGGACGCCCTCCGCGCCTTCTACGCCGGCGTCCTCGGCCTCGAGGAGATCCCCAAGCCGCCCGAGCTCGCCAAGCGCGGCGGCGCCTGGTTCCGCGGCCCCGGCCTCGAACTCCACCTCGGCATCGAGGAGGACTTCCGCCCCGCCCGCAAGGCCCACCCCGGCCTGCTCACCGGGGACCTCGACGCCCTCGCCGACCGGCTCCGCGCCGCCGGCCACGACGTCCGCCGCGACGGCCTGTTCCCCGGCTACCGCCGCTTCTACGCCGACGACCCCGTCGGCAACCGCCTCGAGTTCCTCCAGCCCGAGGACTGATCGGGGCACGAAAGCCGAAGGCCGGCCGCGCGCCGCAGCGCCCGACCGGCCCTCGAACCGGGTCAGACCGACGGATGCGGGCTCGGGTCGGTGAAGTCCGCCTCCGCCTCGCGGCGGCTCCTCCGCTGCGCCTTCTCGGCCCGCGCCGCCGCCTTCTCCTCCGCCTTCTCCGCCTTCGCGGCGGCCTTCTCCGCGCGCTTCTCCGCGCGCTCCATCTCCTTGCGCCGCTGCCGCGGATCCAGCGACGGCTTCGGCTCCAGGCCCGCGAGGCCGTTCCACGCGAGGTTCACCACGTGCGCGGCGACCTCCTCGCGCTTCGGCTTGCGCACGTCCAGCCACCACTGGCCCGTCAGGGCCACCATGCCGACCAGGCTCTGCGCGTACAGCGGAGCGAACTTGTCGTCGTAGTCGTGGCGGTCGAACTCCTGGGCGAGGATGTACTCCACCTCGCCGGCGATCTCGCTGAGCAGGCTCGCGTAGCTGCCCGTCCCGGTGCCGCCGTGCGAGTCCCGCACGAGGATCCGGAACCCGTCCGGATGCCCCTCGATGTACTCCAGCAGCGCCAGCGCCGCCTTCTCCAGCTTGCTCCGGTAGTGGATCACCGAGTTCAGCGCCTCGGTCACCAGGCTCAGCAGCCGCTCGAACTCCCGGTCGACGACGACGGCGTAGAGCCCCTCCTTGCCGCCGAAGTGCTCGTACACCACGGGCTTCGACACACCCGCGGCGGAGGCGATCTCCTCCACCGAGGTGCCGTCCAGGCCACGCTCGGCGAACAGGGTGCGGCCGATGTCGAGGAGCTGCTCGCGGCGTTCCTTGCCGGTCATCCGCTTTCTGCGGGGCCTGGGAGCGGGATCTGTCACGGGATCAATTGTGACGGTCAAGCCGCCTGCTTCGTGCGCTTCGCGGACAGCCTGTCGTCCTTCGGCCACCGGACGTCCCGGGCCCAGCCCAGTTTCTCGAACGCCCAGATGATCCGCGCGCTGATGTCGATCTGCCCCTTCAGCACCCCGTGCCGCGCGCACGTCGGGTCGCAGTGGTGCAGGTTGTGCCACGACTCGCCGAGCGACGGGATGGCCAGCCACCACACGTTGCGGGACTTGTCGCGGACCTCGAAGTCCTCCTTGCCGAACGTGTGGCAGATCGAGTTGATCGCCCACGTCACGTGGTGGACGAGCGTGATCCGCACGAACCCGGCCCAGAACAGCGCCGTGAAGAAGCCGAGCCACGACATCGTGATCAGGCCGCCGAGCGCGGCCGGCAGCAGGAACGACACGGCCACCAGTCCCGGGAAGGCCAGGTGGATCCGGGTGATGTCGCGGTCCTTGAGCAGGTCCTTGGCGAACCGCTGCTTGGACGTCCGGTTGGCGTCGAACAGCCAGCCGTAGTGCGCCCAGAGCAGGCCCTTGGCGAGCGCCTTCCAGTCGTCGCCGAACCGCCACGGCGAGTGCGGGTCGAACTCCTGGTCGGAGTGCTTGTGGTGGCGCCGGTGGTCGGCGACCCAGGTGATGACCGGGCCCTCGATGGCCATGCTGCCGGCCAGCGCGAGGAAGATCTTGAGTGCGCGGTTCGCCTTGAACGATCCGTGCGTGAAGTACCGGTGGTAGCCGACGGTGATCCCGCCCGCGGACAGCAGGTAGAACACGGCCGTCAGCGCGACGTCGGTCCAGCCGAGGAACCTGCCCCAGGCGAGCGGGACGGCCGCGAACAGGGCCAGGAACGGGACGCCGGTGAACACCGCGACGAGCGCGCGTTCGGCGTTGCCCTGCTGGTCGGGTGCTAGTTCGGGACGCCGTTCGGGTCGGGGAGGAGCCATGGTCGGAGCCGTTGTCATGCGTCACCACTTCCTGTGACTAGAGCTGCCTTACCTACGCCAACGTAACCTACGGATCCGTAAGTTGGACAGGGACGGCCGGTAAATTCAGTGGGAATCTCTCTCATGGGCCACAAAACTCTCCTGCGAAACCTCACCGTCCGTCCCGGAAGGACCGCCCATGCCCCCGACTCAGGCCGAGCGCTCCGCGCGCGCCCACGCCTCCCTGGCGGGCCTCTCCACCGCCGACGCGTTCGGCGACCAGTTCTTCGTCCTGGCCAACCGGCACGTGTCCGCGGAGGCGGGTGTGCCGCCGGCGCCGTGGGGGTGGTCGGACGACACGGAGATGGCGTGCTCGGTAGTAGACGTTCTAAACCGATTCGGGCAAATCGACCAGGATGCGCTGGCGCGGTCGTTCGCCGACCGGTTCGACGTCCACCGCCGCTACGGCGCGGGCGCCCTCGAGTTGCTGGAGCGCATCCGGGGCGGTGACCACTGGCATCGCGCCTCGCGGGAGCTGTTCGACGGCAAGGGCTCCTTCGGCAACGGCGCGGCGATGCGCGTCGCGCCCCTCGGCGCCTTCTTCGCGGACGACCTCGACCGCGCCGCGGCCCAGGCGGCCCTGTCCGCCGAGATCACCCACTCGCACGTCGAGGGGATCGCCGGTGCCGTGGCGGTGGCCGTCGCCGCCGCCTACGTCGCCTCCCGGAAGGACGGCGGCGTCGCCCCCAGGGACGTCGTCGAGGTGGCGCTGGAGCACACCGCGATGGGGGAGTACGTGCGGCGCGGCCTCAAGCGGGCCCTGCGCCTGCTGTCCAAGTCCCCGCGGGACGCCGCCCACGAGCTGGGCAACGGCAACCGCATCTCCGCGCAGGACACGGTGCCGTACGCGCTGTGGGCGGCGGCCACCCGGCTGACCGACTACGAGGCGGCGGTGCGCGCGTGCGTCATGGTCGGCGGCGACATGGACACCACGTCCGCGATCGCCGGCGGGATCGTGGCCGCCCATCTCGGCGCCGAGGCCGTCCCCGCCGCCTGGTCGCAGGCCCGCGAGCCGCTGCCCGGCTGGCTCGCCCGGTAAAGTCCTGCGGGCGAGGGAAAAGCCGTAGGGGCGCCCAGGATCCACTCGGTATCGTGTTCCCGTGCGAGCTGACACTCCATCGCAGAGAGGTTCACATCGCCCTTCCCGGGTCGTCTAGGGGCAGGACAGCTGATTTTGGTTCAGTCAACGGAGGTTCGATTCCTCCCCCGGGAGCACATCTGTCCGGATCGCCGTCTTCTGGGGCGTCTGTCCTGGTGAGGTGGCCCGCGGGGTGACGCGCGCCCGGCGGGCGGTATCCTTCCCGTGTCGGGTGCGCTCCGGCCTGCCATGCCCTGATGTCGCAGGTGGACGCGCTCGCAGCCGATCCCGTCCGCGATGCCGAGGAGCCTCCTAGTGAGCGCCAACAGCCCGGCCGCCGTCATCGTTCTCGCCGCGGGCGAGGGCACGCGAATGAAGTCCCGCACCCTGAAGGTCCTGCACGAGCTGTGCGGGCGCGCGATGCTGGGCCACGTGCTCGCCGCCGCCCGCGAGCTGGAGCCGCGGCGGCTCGTCGCGGTCGTCGGGCACCGCCGCGAGCAGGCCGTCGCCTACCTGGGCGAGCACGCGCCGGACGTGGAGCCCGTCGTCCAGGAGGTCCAGGGCGGGACGGGGCACGCCGTCCGGATGGCACTGGAGCAGACCGGCTCGCTCGACGGCACCGTCGTCGTGACCAACGGCGACCACCCGCTGCTGCGCGGCGAGACCCTCGCCGCCCTCGTCCGCACACACGAGGACGAGGGCAACGCGGTCACCGTCCTCACGACCGAGATGCCCGACGCGACCGGATACGGGCGGATGATCCGCGCGGCGGACGGCAGCGTCGAGGCGATCGTCGAGCACAAGGACGCCACCGAGGCGCAGCGCGCCGTCACCGAGATCAACGTCGGCATGTACGCCTTCGACGGCACCCTGCTGGAGGACGCGCTCAAGCGGGTGACCACCGACAACGCCGGCGGCGAGGAGTACCTCACCGACGTCGTGGCGATCCTGCGCGGCGACGGCCACCGGGCCGGCGCGCACCTGGTCGCCGACTGGGTCGAGACGCAGGGCGTGAACGACCGGGTCCAGCTGGCCCAGGCGCGCCGGCAGCTGAACGACCGCATCCTCGAGGCCCACATGCGGGCCGGGGTGACGATCATCGACCCCGCGTCCACCTGGATCGACGCCGACGTGACCGCCGAACCGGACGCCGTCGTGCACCCGGGCACCCAGCTGCACGGCCGCACCCACCTGGAGGCGGGCGCCAGCGTCGGGCCGAACTGCACCCTGACCGACACCCGCGTCGGCGCGGACGCGTCCGTGGTGAACGCCGTGTGCGTCGAGGCCGAGATCGGCCCGGAGGCGTCCGTCGGCCCGTTCGCCTACCTGCGGCCCGGGACGCGGCTGGCCCGCAAGGGCAAGATCGGCACCTACGTCGAGACCAAGAACGCCGAGATCGGCGAGGGCACCAAGGTGCCGCACCTCACCTACGTCGGCGACGCCGAGATCGGTGACCACTCCAACATCGGCGCGAGCTCGGTGTTCGTGAACTACGACGGCGAGCGCAAGCACCGCAGCGTGATCGGCTCCCACGTGAAGGTCGGCAGCGACAACATGATCGTCGCGCCGGTGACGGTGGGCGACGGCGCCTACACCGCCGCCGGCTCGGTGATCATCCAGGACGTCCCGCCGGGCGCGATGGCCGTCGCGCGGGCGCGGCAGCGCAACGTCGAGGGCTGGGTCGAGCGCAAGCGGCCCGGCTCGCCGGCGGCGGAGGCGGCGCGCCGCGCCGCCGAGGACCGGGACGAGCCGGCCTGACGGCACGCGCCGGAGAGCAGGCGCGCCGATGACTGCCCCGCCGTCCGGCGGGGAGGTGGAGGACAGCGGCGTCCCCCACGGACAACAGACGACCGGGCATCACGGAGAAGACTCTTGTGGTGCCCGGGGAGTGGGGACGACAACCCACATGAGTGCACAGTTCCATTGAGGGGGAGTTGTCAGAGGTGAGTGGGATCAAAGCGAGCGGTCAGAAGAAGCTGATGCTCTTCACCGGCCGAGCCCACCCGGACCTGGCCAAGGAGGTCGCCGACAACCTCCACGTCGACCTGACGCCGACGTCCGCGTACGACTTCGCCAACGGTGAGACGTTCGTGCGGTTCCTGGAGTCGGTCCGTGGCTCCGACGCCTTCGTGATCCAGAGCCACACAGCTCCCATCAACCAGTGGATCATGGAGCAGCTGATCATGGTGGACGCGCTGAAGCGCGCGTCCGCCAAGCGGATCACGGTCGTCGCGCCGTTCTTCGGCTACGCCCGGCAGGACAAGAAGCACCGCGGCCGCGAGCCGATCTCGGCGCGGCTCATGGCCGACCTGTTCAAGACCGCCGGCGCCGACCGGCTGATCACCGTGGACCTGCACACCGCGCAGATCCAGGGGTTCTTCGACGGCCCCGTCGACCACCTGTTCGCGCTGGACCTGCTGGCGCACCACTTCGAGAGCCGCCTCGACACCTCCCGGGTGACCGTGGTCGCGCCCGACGCCGGCCGCGTCCGGGTGACCGAGCGCTGGTCCGACCGGCTCGGCGGCGTCCCGATGGCGATCATCCACAAGAAGCGCGACCCGGACGTCGCCAACGAGGTGAAGGTCTTCGACGTCGTCGGCGAGGTCAAGGGCCGCACCTGCGTCGTGGTCGACGACATGATCGACACCGGCGGGACCATCGTGAAGGCCGCCGACGCGCTGTTCGACCACGGCGCCGACAAGGTCGTCGTCGCCGCCACCCACGGCGTCCTGTCCGGCCCCGCGGTGGACCGGCTGAAGAACTCCCGGATCTCCGAGGTCGTCCTGACCAACACGCTCCCCATCCCGGAGGACAAGCAGTTCGACAAGCTGACGGTCCTGTCGATCGCCCCGCTGGTCGCCCGCGCGATCAACGAGGTCTTCAGCGACGGCTCCGTCACCAGCCTCTTCGGCGGGCATAGTTAGTTTGCATCGCCCTTGGCGGTCAGGCGCTAGAGCGCCTTCCCTTCGGCGGGCGATGCGTGCGATCGCTGCATCGCTCCGACTCGCCCTGGGGGCTCGCTGCGCGATCGGATTCTCGCTCCGCTCGAATCCGGCTTCGCTCGCGATCGCGACGGCTCGGGTCGGCGCGTGGCCGGGGTCGGCGGCTGAGGTCGCCGGCCAAGGCCACTCCTGTGGCTGAGGCCGTCGGTCAAGGTCGCTCCTGTGGCCGAGGTCGTCGGTCAAGGTCGCTTCCGTGGCTGAGGTCCCTGCGTCGCCTCGGCATTTGCTGCGGTTCGCGGCTTTGACGACGAGGGCGGGCGGTCGTTATGCGGTCGGCGCGCCGGGGTATCGGAACCCGGCGGGGCGGGCGTTCGTCTTTCCAGGCGAGGGTGCCGTTCGCGTCCGGCTCTGACCGGGCCGTCAACGTCGGAGAAGGGCCCCCGCGGCGGGTCGTCGCGGGGGCGATGGCGTTGCGCGTGGAAACGATCGGCTAGACTTCTTGAATCCGCGTATGCCCCGGGTCGTCAGTGCGGCTCCGTTCAGGTCCGTACTCCCCGGGTAACGCAAAGAATCTTCGAGGCGCCTGACGCATCGAGCTACGCCTGATTCGCTCTGTCCGTAGCGGACGTCCTGCGGGACGGCCGTGGATCGCAACAAGCAAGGAGTTTTCGCCGTGTCCGAGGTACGCATCGCCGCCGAGCCGCGCACCGAGTTCGGTAAGGGTGCCGCGCGGCGCACCCGCCGGGCCGGCAAGGTGCCCGCCGTCCTCTACGGTCACGGCACCGACCCGCAGCACATCACGCTGCCGGGCCACGAGCTGATGCTCGCGCTGAAGACCCCGAACGTGCTGCTGACCATCGAGGGCGTCGGCAGCGGCGCGGAGCTCGCGCTGCCCAAGGACGTGCAGCGCGACCCGATCAAGGGCTTCCTGGAGCACGTCGACCTGCTGCTGGTCAAGCGGGGCGAGAAGGTCACCGTCGACCTGCCGGTGAACGTCGTCGGCGAGGTGGTCGCGGGCGGCGTCGTGCAGCAGGAGGCCGTCCAGATCTCGGTCGAGACCGAGGCGACGCACATCCCCGAGTCGGTGGAGCTGTCCATCGAGGGCGTCGAGGTCGGCACGCAGCTGCTGGCCAAGGACCTGAAGCTGCCGTCGGGCACCACGCTGGCGACCGACGAGGAGACGCTGATCCTGCAGATCGCCGACGCGTCGGCGTCCGCGGGCGACACCGAGACCGCGGCCGAGGCGGAGGCCGCCGAAGCCGCGGCGGAGGCCGCCGAGGCGGCGGCCGAGGCCGAGGCGGAGGAGTCCGCCGAGTAGTACGGCGGAACGACGACGGCCCCCGCAGGCACGCCTGCGGGGGTCTTCGGCTGTGAGGAGATCGGGTGAGCACGGACGTCTGGCTGGTGGTCGGCCTGGGCAATCCGGGACCGTCGTACGCCGGCAACCGGCACAACGCCGGGTTCATGGTGCTGGACGTGCTGGCGGGCCGGGCCGGCGGCCGGTTCAAGGCGCACCGGTCGCGGGCGGACGTGCTGGAGGGCCGGCTCGCGGGCGTCCGCGCGGTGCTGGCGAAGCCGCGGACGTACATGAACGAGTCGGGCGGCCCGGTGAAGGGGCTGCGGGACTTCTACAAGGTTCCGGCGGAGCGGCTGATCGTCGTCCACGACGAGCTGGACATCCCGTTCGGGGCGCTGCGGTTGAAGCGCGGCGGCGGTGACAACGGTCACAACGGGCTGCGGTCGATCACGAAGTCGCTCGGCGACAAGGAGTACCTGCGGGTCAGGTTCGGGGTGGGGCGGCCGCCCGGGCGGATGGACGCGGCGGCGTTCGTGCTGAAGGACTTCTCGGCGGCGGAGCGGAAGGTCCTGGACCTGGAGGTCGACCGGGCGGCGGACGCGGTGGAGGCGCTGCTGACCGGGAGCCTGGAGGCCGCGCAGAACGAGTTCCACGCGGGCTGAAACCGCGCGGGGCAGGCGTTTTCGGCAATCGGCCGGATGCGGTCCGTGCCGGGGCGGACACGGCGCGGCGCTCGTAAAATTCTGCGCGGATGAGGTTCACGTTTTATGTGAACCTTGGGAGCTGTTCAACCGTCTCTGGGGTGGATCGAGCTTTTCGGGGCGCGCGTTACATGGGTTGGGTGAGGTCGTATGGCCGTCGTTGACAAGGTTCAGGCCGAGTCACCGATTCGCCAGGAGCAACGTCGCCCGGATGCGCAGAGCTGGAGTGGATGGTACCGCCGGTTCGCCGGCGGGCTCGATTTCTTCAGCATGCTCGCGGCCGGGGTGATCGCGTTCGTGCTCCGCTTCCCGGGGGTGCCCAGCGATCCGACGGCGCCGTACGTCGCGCTGACGGTGGCGCTGCCGGTCCTCTGGGTGCCGATGCTGATGCTGTGCCGGGCGTACCAGCCGCGGTACATCGGCGTGGGGTACGAGGAGTTCAAGGGCGTCCTGCGCGCGGGGTTCATCTTCACCGCGACGCTGGCGATCCTGGCGTACGCCACCAAGACGGAGGTGGCGCGCGGGTACGTCGTGATGGCGATGCCGCTCGGCACGTTCCTGGACCTGGTCGCGCGGTACCGGCTGCGCAAGTGGCTGCACCGCAAGCGCTGGAACGGGGAGTGCATGCGGCGGGTCGTGGCGGTGGGGCACCGCACCTCCGTCGCGGACCTGATCCGGCTGCTGCGGCAGAAGCGGTACCACGGGATGGACATCGTGGCGGTGTGCCTGCCGCCGGCGCTGGCGTCGGGCGATGACGCCGTCCACGAGGTGGAGGGCGTGCCGGTGCTCGGCGACTTCGGTCAGACGGCGGCCGTCGCGGAGCGGATCGGCGCCGACTCGGTGGCGGTGCTGGCCTGTCCGGAGATGGACGGGGTGGCGCTGCGCCGGCTGGCGTGGCAGATCGAGCGGGACGACGTCGAGCTGGTGGTGGCGCCGGCGCTGATGGACGTGACGGGGCCGCGGATCTCGATCCGTCCCGTGTCGGGCCTGCCGCTGCTGCACGTGGAGCACCCGGAGCTGGACGGCGGCCGGCGGGTGCTGAAGGGGCTGTTCGACCGGACGGCGGCACTGACCGGCCTGCTGCTGCTGAGCCCGCTGATGCTGGTGGTCGCGTTCCTGATCAAGGTGACGAGCGCCGGGCCGGTGATGTTCAAGCAGGTCCGGGTCGGGCGCGGCGGCCGCGAGTTCACGGTGCTGAAGTTCCGCACGATGGTGCAGGACGCGGAGGCGCGCAAGAACGCGCTGATGGAGCACAACGAGAACGACGGCGTGCTGTTCAAGATCCGGGAGGACCCGCGCATCACGAAGGTGGGGCGGTGGCTGCGCCGCTACTCGCTGGACGAGCTGCCGCAGCTGTTCAACGTGGTGCGGGGCGACATGTCGCTGGTGGGGCCGCGCCCGCCGCTGCCGGAGGAGGTCGCGCAGTACGGCGGCGACGTGTACCGGCGGCTCGTGGTGAAGCCGGGACTGACGGGGCTCTGGCAGGTCAGCGGCCGCTCGGACCTGACGTGGGACGAGTCGGTCCGGCTCGACCTGCGGTACGTGGACAACTGGTCGCTCGCGCTGGACCTGCAGATCATGTGGAAGACGTGGTCGGCGGTGTTCCGCGGCTCCGGCGCCTACTGACCGCGCCGGACGCCCGGTCTCGCCAGGTGGGACGTGACCCTGGCACCGGGCGGTGTGGGGTATGCATGAGAAAGTAGACCGGGCAGACCAGTCGAGTCGGGAATGTGATCAACGGATGACCGAGAGAGCCGTGGCGGACGACCACGCGCTGGCGGCGGAGCTCGCCGCGGCGGCGGGGCGGCTGCTGCTGGGCGTGCGGGACGAGATGGGCTTCGCCGACGGGCGCGCCCTGAAGGACACCGGCGACCTGCGGTCGCACGAGTACCTGATGGCGGCGCTGGCGGAGCGCTGTCCCGGTGACGCCGTGCTCTCGGAGGAGGGCCGCTCGTCGGTGGCGGGCAAGCGCTCCCAGGGCGACGACCGCGCCCCGACGCGCAACACCGGCGAGGCCGAGCGGCTGTCGGCGTCCCGCGTGTGGATCATCGATCCGCTGGACGGGACCCGGGAGTTCTCCGAGGAGGGCCGCCGCGACTGGGCCGTCCACGTGGCGCTGTGGGAGCGGGACGCGGCGGGCGCGGCGCGGCTGTCGGCGGGCGCGGTCGCGCTGCCGGCGCAGGGCCTGACGCTGCGCACCGACGCCACGGGCGGCGCGGCGCTCGTCCGCGACGACCCCGGCGAGCCGGACCCGGTGACCGCGGGCTCGGACGCCGCGCGCCGGGGCCTGCCGCGGGAGGTGCCGCTGCACGTGCCCGCGCCGGACCCGGGGAAGCTGCGGATCGCGGTGAGCCGGACGCGGCCGCCGGAGTTCGTGCAGCGGCTCGCCGAGAAGCTGGAAAAGGCGGTTGCGGGGGGCGTGGGGGGTCGTCCCCCCTCGGAGGGCCTGGACGTGGAGTTGGTGCCGATCGGCTCGGCGGGGGCGAAGATCTCCGCGGTGCTGCTCGGCGAGGTGGACGCCTACGTGCACGCGGGCGGCCAGTACGAGTGGGATTCGGCGGCGCCGGCGGCGGTGGCGCTCGCGGCGGGCGCGCACGCGTCGCGCGTCGACGGGGCCCCGCTGGAGTACAACCGGAAGGACCCGAGGCTGCCGGATATCCTGGTGTGCCATCCCGTGTCGGCGTCGACGCTGCTGACCGGCATCGGAGACGTGAGCGACAGCCTGCCCGACTGACCGCCTCGCCAGGCGGGATTGATCAGCGGCGGGCCGACGTTCGATCCGGTGGGAAGCGCGTGCGCCCGTCCCGTGCCACCGGTTGCATCTGCCAGTACAGCGTGGAGAGAGTCCCAGACCATGCAGCGTTGCGATTACCTGCTGTCCCAGCTAGACGTCCTCGAAGCCGAGTCGATCCATATCTTCCGGGAGGTGGCGGCCGAGTTCGAGCGGCCCGTGCTGCTGTTCTCGGGCGGCAAGGACAGCATCGTGATGCTGCGCCTGGCCCAGAAGGCGTTCTGGCCCGCGCCGATCCCGTTCCCGGTGATGCACGTCGACACCGGGCACAACTTCCCCGAGGTGATGGAGTACCGCGACCGGCGCGTCGCCGAGCTGGGCGTCCGGCTGGTCGTGGCGTCGGTGCAGGACGCCATCGACTCCGGCCGGGTGGTGGAGCAGAAGGGGCGCCGCGCGTCGCGGAACCGGCTGCAGATCACGCCGCTGCTGGACGCGATCGAGGAGCACGGGTTCGACGCGGCGTTCGGCGGTGCGCGCCGCGACGAGGAGAAGGCGCGCGCGAAGGAGCGCGTGGTGTCGTTCCGGGACGAGTTCGGCCAGTGGGACCCGAAGAACCAGCGGCCGGAGCTGTGGAACCTGTTCAACACGCGGATCACGCAGGGCGAGCACGTCCGGGTGTTCCCGCTGTCGAACTGGACCGAGCTGGACATCTGGGACTACGTGCGGCGCGAGGAGCTGGAGCTGCCGCCGATCTACTTCGCGCACACCCGGCGGGTGTTCGAGCGCGACGGGCTGCTGCTGGACGCCGAGACCGGGTTCGCGAACCGCGGTGACGACGAGCCGGAGTTCGAGGCGTCCGTCCGGTACCGGACGGTGGGCGACGCGTCCTGCACGGGCGCGGTGAAGTCGAACGCCGCGACGCTCGAAGAGGTGATCGCGGAGATCGCCGCGACGCGGATCACCGAGCGCGGCCAGACCCGCGCCGACGACCGGACCAGCGAGGCCGCCATGGAGGACCGCAAGAAGGAGGGCTACTTCTAATGGCCAGCACGAACGAGCCCGCCGAGCGCGCGTCCGCCACGACCGAGCAGGTCAAGGGCATGGACCTGCTGCGGTTCGCCACCGCCGGCAGCGTCGACGACGGCAAGTCCACCCTGATCGGGCGGCTGCTGTTCGACTCCAAGTCCATCTTCGAGGACCAGCTGGAGTCGGTCGAGAAGACCAGCGTGGACCGCGGCGAGGAGTACACGAACCTCGCGCTGCTGACCGACGGGCTCCGCGCCGAGCGGGAGCAGGGCATCACCATCGACGTGGCGTACCGCTACTTCGCGACGCCGCGCCGCAAGTTCATCATCGCCGACACCCCCGGGCACATCCAGTACACCCGGAACATGGTGACGGGCGCGTCCACCGCCGACCTGGCGATCATCCTGGTGGACGCCCGCAAGGGGATCCTGGAGCAGTCCCGGCGGCACGCGTTCCTGACCACGCTGCTGCAGGTCCCGCACCTGGTCGTGGCGATCAACAAGATGGACCTCGTCGACTACGACCAGGCCGTCTACGAGCGGATCGTCGACGAGTTCACCGCGTTCGCCTCCAAGCTGGACGTCTCCGACCTGACGTTCATCCCGATCTCGGCGCTGCACGGCGACAACGTCGTCGAGCGCAGCGTGAACATGCCGTGGTACGACGGGTCGTCGCTGCTGCACCACCTGGAGCACGTGCACATCGCCTCCGACCGCAACCTCATCGACGTGCGGTTCCCGGTGCAGTACGTGATCCGTCCGCACGCGTCCACCGACCCCGACCTGCACGACTACCGCGGCTACGCGGGGCAGGTCGCGGGCGGCGTGCTGAAGCCGGGCGACGAGGTGGTGCACCTGCCGTCCGGGCTGACCACGACGATCACCCACATCGACGGCCCGAACGGCCCGGTCGAGGAGGCGTACGCGCCGATGTCGGTGACGCTGCGGCTCGCCGACGACATCGACATCTCCCGCGGCGACATGATCGCGCGCCCGCACAACCGGCCGGAGGTCGCGCAGGACCTCGACGCGATGGTGTGCTGGATGACTCCGGACCGGGTCCTCACCCCGCGTTCCAAGCTGATCATCAAGCACACCACCCGCACCGCGAAGGCGCTGGTGAAGGACCTGCACTACCGGCTGGACGTCAACACGCTGCACCGCGACGAGCAGGCGGAGGGCCTCGGCCTGAACGAGATCGGCCGGATCTCGCTGCGGGTGACGCAGCCGCTGTTCGTCGACGACTACAACCGCAACCGGCTGACCGGCGGCTTCATCCTGATCGACGAGGCCACCAACAACACCGTCGGCGCCGGGATGATCACCGGCGCCCGATAAGCACCCCTTTGGAGCCCCCCGTGCACCTGCCCGCCCCCCAGGGCCCGACCTCCGCCGTCGCGCCGTGCTGGACGTGATCCGGTGAAGGCCCTCGTGCTGGCGGGCGGGGCCGGGTCCCGGCTCCGCCCCATCACCCACACCTCGGCGAAGCAGCTCGTCCCGGTCGCGAACAAGCCGGTGCTGTTCTACGGCCTGGAGGCGATCCGGGACGCCGGCATCCGCGAGGTCGGCATCGTCGTCGGCGACACCGAGGCGGAGATCCGCGGCGCCGTCGGCGACGGCTCGGCGTTCGGCCTCGACGTGACGTACCTGCGCCAGGACGCCCCGCGCGGGCTGGCGCACGCCGTCCTCATCGCCCGCGAGTACCTCGGCGGCGACGACTTCGTGATGTACCTCGGCGACAACTTCATCGTCGGCGGCATCGACGGGCTCGTCGACCGGTTCCGCGCGGAGCGCCCGCAGGCGCAGATCATGCTGACGCACGTCTCCGACCCGCGCGCGTTCGGCGTCGCCGAACTCGACGGCGCCGGCCGCGTCGTCGCGCTGGAGGAGAAGCCGGAGTTCCCGAAGAGCGACCTGGCGCTCGTCGGGGTGTACCTGTTCAGCCCGGCGGTGCACGACGCGGTCGCGGAGCTGAAGCCGTCCGCGCGCGGCGAGCTGGAGATCACCGACGCGATCCAGTGGCTGATCGACCACGGCCACCGGGTCGAGTCCACGGTGATCACCGGCTACTGGAAGGACACCGGCAACGTCACCGACATGCTGGAGGTCAACCGCCTCGTCCTGGAGGGCGTCGAACCTCATGTGGAGGGCGAGGTGGACGGGGCCAGCGAGCTGATCGGCCGGGTCGTGGTGGAGGCGGGCGCCCGCGTCGCGGGGTCCCGCGTCGTCGGCCCGGTCATCGTCGGCGCCGGCTCGGTCGTCCGCGACTCCTACGTCGGCCCGTTCACCTCCATCGACCGCGACTGCGCGGTCCTGGACAGCGAGATCGAGTACTCGATCGTGCTGCGCGGCGCGTCCATCGACGGCGTCGGCCGCATCGAGTGCTCGCTGATCGGCCGCGAGGCCGAGGTCACCCCCGCCCCCCGCGTCCCGAAGGCGCACCGCCTCGTCCTGGGAGATCACAGCAAAGTGCAGATCAGTAAATGAGCGCCCCCCGCGTTCTGGTGACGGGTGGGGCCGGGTTCATTGGGTCGCAGTATGTGCGGGACCTCGCGTCCGGGGCGTTTCCCGCGTGGGCGGGCGCCGAGATCACCGTGCTGGACAAGCTGACCTACGCCGGGAACCTGGCGAATCTGGAGCCGGTCGAAGGGCGGTTCACCTTCGTCCGCGGCGACATCTGCGACGGCGAGTTGCTCGCGGAGCTGGTGCCGGGGCATGACGCGGTGCTGAACTTCGCGGCCGAGTCGCACGTGGACCGGTCGATCGCCAGCGGCGCGGAGTTCGCGCGGACGAACGTGCTCGGCGTGCAGACGCTGATGCAGGCGTGCCTGGACGCGGGGACGCCGCGGGTCGTGCAGGTGTCCACCGACGAGGTGTACGGCAGCATCGACGAGGGCTCCTGGGACGAGGAGGCGCCGCTCGCGCCGAACTCGCCGTACTCGGCGGCGAAGGCGGGCGGCGACATGATGGCGCGGGCCTACGCGCGCACACACGGGCTGCCGGTCAGCATCACCCGCTGCGGCAACAACTACGGGCCGTACCAGTACCCGGAGAAGGTCATCCCGTTGTTCGCCACGAACCTGATGGACGGCCATACGGTGCCGCTGTACGGGGACGGCGGGAACGTGCGCGACTGGATCCACGCCGCCGACCACTGCCGCGGCATCCAGGTGGTCGCCGAGCGCGGCGAGCCCGGCGAGGTGTACCACATCGCTGGCACGGCGGAGCTGACGAACCTGGAGCTGACGCGGCGGCTGCTCGACGCGGTCGGCGCCGGCTGGGACCTGGTCGAGCGCGTCGAGGACCGCAAGGGCCACGACCGCCGGTACTCGCTGTCGGACGCGAAGCTGCGCGCCCTCGGCTACGCGCCGCAGGTGGCGTTCGACGAGGGCCTGGCCGCGACGGTCCGCTGGTACGAGGAGAACCGCGCCTGGTGGGAGCCGCTGAAGAAGCGCTCGGAGGACGCGGCGTGACATGGCTGGTCACCGGTGCCGGCGGGATGCTCGGCACCGACGTCGTCGCGCGCCTCGACGGCGCGGTGGCGCCGCGACGGAGTGAGCTGGACCTGACCGACGCGGGCGCGGTCCGGGAGGCGCTGCGGCGGCACCGGCCCGACGTGGTGGTGAACTGCGCCGCCTGGACGGCCGTGGACGACGCGGAGGCGCACGAGGACGCGGCGCTCGCCGTCAACGGCACCGCCGTCGAGGCGCTCGTCGCGGCGTGCGCGGAGATCGGCGCGAAGCTCGTGCAGGTGTCCACCGACTACGTGTTCGACGGCTCCGCCACCGAGCCGTACCCGGAGGACGCGCCGGCCGCGCCCGTCAACGCCTACGGCCGGACGAAGCTCGCCGGTGAGGCGGCGGTGCTCGGCTACGAGCGCGGGTACGTGGTGCGGACGGCGTGGCTGTACGGGGCGCACGGGCCCAGCTTCGTCCGGACGATGGCGCGGCTGGCGGGGGAGCGTGACACCGTCGAGGTGGTCGACGACCAGGCCGGGCAGCCGACCTGGACCGGCGACCTCGCCGACCGGATCATCGCGCTGGCACGCGCGGACGCCCCCGCCGGGGCGTACCACGGCACCAGCGCGGGCCGGACGACCTGGTACGGGCTGGCCCGCGAGGTGTTCGCGCTGCTCGGCCTCGACCCGGCCCGGGTGCGGCCCACGACGAGCGAGAGGTTCGTGCGGCCCGCGCCGCGTCCGGCGTTCAGCGTCCTCGGGCACGGCCGGTGGGCGGCGGCGGGCCTGCCGCCCATGCGCGACTGGCGGGACGCCCTGCACGCTGCCTGGCCGTCCCTGGCGGCCGCGTGGCCGGAGGCTCAGCCGGGCAGGCCGAGCTTGGCGTAGTGGTCGAGGCAGTCCTGGTAGGACGGCAGCAGCCCGGCCCGGCGGGCCTCCTCCAGGGTCGGGGCCTGCGCGTCCTTGTCGGACAGGACCGGTTCGATGCCGGCGGGCCACTCGATGCCGATCTCCGGGTCGAGCGGGTGCACGCCGTGCTCGCGGCCCGGCGCGTAGGGCTCCGAGCACAGGTAGATGACCGTCGCGTCTTCCGTCAGCGCCATGAAAGCGTGTCCGACGCCTTCGGCGACGTACAGGCAGCGGCGCGACTCGTCGTCCAGCCGGACGGCCTCCCACTGGGCGAACGTGGGGGACCCCACGCGCAGGTCGACGACGACGTCGAGGATCGCACCGCGCAGGCACGTGATGTATTTGGCCTGGCCGGGCGGGACGTCGGCGAAGTGCACGCCGCGCAGCGCCCCCTTGGACGACACCGAGCAGTTCGCCTGCGCCAGGTTCAGCCCGTGTCCCGCGACCGTCCGCAGCGCGTCGTCCCGGAACCACTCATGGAAAGATCCCCGCTGGTCACCGTGCACGCGGGGGGTGAAGCAGTAAGTACCTTTAATGCCGAGCGGATCCACATGCGCAAGAATGCCACACGGTTCCCGGCAGAGATGGACGTCAGACTGTGAGAACGAACCCCCTCAGGCTCCGGTTCGCCGCGGGTGGCGCGGCGGTGGTGCTCGTGGTCCTGACGGGGCCGGAGGCGGTCGCGGAGACGGCGCCGTCACCGAGTCCCGCCGTGACGACCACGGCGGCCGCCCGCACCGCGTTCCGGCCCGTGCTGGCCGGGCCCGCCGCGATGGTCGCGGGCGTGCTGCACCCCGACATCTGGTGGACGGTCGCGGCCGCCGCCGGCGGGCCCCGGCTGTTCGCGCTGGACGCCAGGGGCCGCACCCGCGCGACGTACACGCTGTCCGGCGCGACGGCGACGCGGTGGGACGCCATCACGATCGTGAAGAACGGGGCCGGGGAGTCGGGGCTGTTCGTCGGGGACCTGAGCTCCGGCCGGACGGGGGGCCTGCTGCTGCACCGGGTCGCCGAGCCGAGGACCCTGTCCGGCGGGACGCTGCCGGTGAAGACGTTCAAGCTCAAGTACCCCGACGGGGGGCACCGGGGCGCGGCGCTGCTGGCCGATCCGGCGGAGAGCCGCGTCTACATCATCACCCGGGACGCCACGGCCGCGGCCGTGTTCGCGCTGCCGGGGGTGCTCGGCCCGTCGAACAACGCGCTGACGCGGCTGCGGACGCTGCCGTTCCCGGTGCGCGGCGGCGACTTCACCCGGGACGGGCGGGTGATCCTGAAGACGACCACGGACGTGCGGATCCTCGGCGGGATCCGGGACGACGTCGGGCAGGTCGTGAAGACGCCGGCGTCGCTGGCGGGGCCCGCGTTCGGGGTGTCGTCGGACGGCCGGAAGGTCCTGCTGGCGGGGGCGGGCGCCCGTCCGGTGTTCCGGACGGTGGCGCTGCCCGAGGCGAACGCGGCGACGGAGCCGGACCCGTCGGCGTCGCCGGCGACCGACGGCGGCGGCTCCCCGGTGGAGATCCCGTCCAAGTCCGGCATGCCGGGTGGTCTGCTCGGGACCGGGGCGCTGGTCGGGCTGGTCCTGCTAGGGCTTGTCGGGGCCGGCTTCTATCTGCGCGGTCGCCGTCACGGTGGCGGGTGACCAGCCGGCCGCGTCGACGACCGTCTCCGCGGGCGACCGCTGGACGACCGGGAGCGGGTCGCCGCCCTGCCTGCGCAGCGTCTCCGCCCACGCGACGAGGATGAACAGCCACACCGACGACACGTTCGCGGGGGCGGCGAGGCCCTCGGTGGTCATGCTGTCGGTGAGGAAGCAGCCGAAGATCCCCAGCAGCATGCCGGCGTCGGCGCGCAGCGTCCGGTGCCGGCACAGCGTCAGCAGCACGAACCCGAGCGTCAGCAGCAGCGCGGCGAACGCGACGGTGCCGACCACGCCGTTGTCGACGAGCGCGTTGATGAACGCGTTGTGGCCGCCGCCGAGGCCGATGCTGTCCAGGAAGAGGCCGCGGGACGCGCCGAGGCCCCGGCCGAAGATCGGCTCCTCCCGGAACGCGTCCATCGCCAGCGACCACAGCTCGGTGCGGGAGTTCAGGGTGGCGAGCTGCTGGGTGCTCTCGCCGCGCGCCACGAACGCGAGGATCTTGTCGGAGAACGCCAGCACCGCCAGCACGGCGACCGCGGCGCCCATCACGATCAGGTCGATCCGGCCCTTGGGGCCGCGGGCGGTGGCCAGCAGGACGAGCAGCCCGGCGGCGCAGCCGAGCGCGGCGCCGCGCGTCCCGGTGGCGACGAGCGCGCCCGTCAGGACCGCCAGCGCCACCGCGTAGACGGCCGGGTGCCACAGCCGGTCCTGCGGCCGGTTCCACCGGATCAGGTAGCCGACGACCAGCAGGATCGCGACCGCGAGGTACACGCCGGCGATGACGGGGTGGACGTACAGCCAGTTGAACCGGGACTCGGTGTGCAGCGTCCGGGGGAACGGGTGCGCGACGCCGATGCCCACCGACACCAGCACGATCCCGACGAAGATGTGCGCGAGCTTGCGCAGGTCGGCGGGGGTGGCGCGGGTCGCGATGGTGTGCGCCACCAGCATCGTGATCAGAAGCTGCGCGCCGCGGACGAGGCCGAGCGACTTGAACGGCGACCACAGCGCCGAGAACGCCACGTACCCGCAGAACAGCCACGCCGCGAGCAGCAGCCCGGTGGTGCGGCGGCGCGGCGCCCGGAGCCCGAACTTCCACACCAGGTAGAAGGCGGCGGCGCCGTAGATCGCGATCTCGACCAGGACGGTCAGGTCGGCGCTGCCGCCGACGGCGTTGTCGACGTCGCGGCTGCGCAGCTTGTAGTCGCTGGCGAGCATGAGGGCGAGCGGCAGGGTGAACGCCCACCAGCCGGCGCTCGGCGCGGGCGGCCGGCGGCGCGGGAAGACGCTCCTGACGGTCATGAGGCCCTCCCTGGGTGAGTCCGGCCGCCGCCGCGCCTTCGCGGGCTCGTTAAAGACGAGACCAAGAATACGGGCGCCGGGCCGGTAATCTGTCCGATGTGAATCGAGGGACTCTTCCCGGCCCGGTCGTCGCCGCGGGCCGCAGCATGATCCGTGGGTACGGGATGAGCACGGCGGCGCTGCGCCCCGGCCCCGACTTCCTGCTGATCGGGGCGAAGCGCGGGGGCTCCACCTCGCTGTACTACACGCTGCTGGAGCATCCGCAGGTGATGCCGCTGTTCCCGAACGCGCGGCTGCTGCCCAAGGACAACCACACCAAGGGCGTGCACTACTTCGACTCCAACTACGACAAGGGCGCCGCCTGGTACCGGTCGCACTTTCCCGCGTCCGCGCGGCGGGCCGGGAAGGTCGTGGGCGAGGGGTCGCCGTACTACCTGTTCCATCCGCTGGCGGCGGAGCGGGCGGGGCGGGACGTCCCGGACGCGAAGATCCTGCTGGTGCTGCGCGACCCGATCGAGCGGGCGTTCTCGCACTACCGGGAGCGGCGGCGGCAGAACGCCGAGGACCTGCCCTCGTTCGAGGAGGCGCTGGCCGCCGAGGCGGACCGGCTCGCCGGCGAGGAGGAGCGGATCGTCGCCGAGCAGCCCGGCTACACCAGCTACGCGCACGAGCAGCAGTCGTACCGGGCGCAGGGCGAGTACGCCCCGCACCTGCGGCGCTGGATGAAGCACTTCCCGGCGGAGCGGTTCTGCGTGCTGGCGGCGGAGGAGTTCTACGCCGACCCGCAGGGCGCGTGCGACACGGTGGCGCGGTTCCTCGGGCTGGAGCCCGCGCCGCTGCCCCCGTCGGCGGTCAAGGTGTGGAACGCGGCGCCGAGCCAGGACCTCGCCCCCGCGACCCGCCAGGCGCTCGCCGAGCACTACGCCCCCTACAACGCCGACCTGGAAGCCCTCCTGGGCCGCGAGTTCCCCTGGACGCGCCCTTAACAGCGGGCCCGAGCGCCGGCCTCAGCAAGCCTGAGCGCCGGCCTCACCGGCACGCCTGAGCGAGCCCGAGCGCTGGCCTCACCGGCATGTCTGAGCGCCGGCCTCACCGGCACGCCTGAGCGCAAGCCTCAGCAGCGTGTCTGAGCGCCGGCCCCAGCCCGTCACCCCAGCCGTCGCGGACCTCAAGCGTCGCGATCGCGTGCGAAGCCAAGTTCGAGCTTGCGAGAACTTGATCGCGCAGCGAGGCCCCCAGGGCCGAGTCGGAGCGATGCTGCGATCGCACGCATTGCCCGCCGAAGGAAGGCCGTCTAGCGGCCTGACGCCAAGGGCGATGCAATCAGAACGAGCCGATGTGGCGGGTTCCGGTGGGCTTGCCGACGAGGGCGGCGATCGGGGCGGGGAGGGGGAGCGCGGTGCCGGCGTCCGCCTGGGCGGCGAGGCCGCGCTCCAGCTCGCCGTCCGGCCCGGCGGCGGTCGCGGCGGTCTTCAGCACGCCGCGCGCCTCCTGCCCGGTCTCCGACCGGAACCGGCCGAGGTCGGCGAAGTCGGTGGTGCCGCCGGAGCCGCGCGCCCACCGGACGAGGGTGCTCGGGCCGCCGCCCGGGCGGACGTAGACGTTGCCGTTGACGGTGACGCCCATCTGGCCGCCGCCGCGCTGGTGCGTCCCGTCCTCGACGCACAGCAGGCACGGGGTGCCCGCGCGGGCGTCGGCGAGCGTGTTGTTGCTGATGACGATCTTGGAGACGCGCCAGGTCATCGCCGGGTCGGCGGTCTTCTGCCGGGGGTCGCGGCCCGCCGCGTGCGGGTCGGACGGGCTGCGCGGGTCCTGGGCGAGGTGGATCGTGCGGCCGTTTCCGGACAGCGAGTTGTTCCAGATCTGGACGTCGGAGGTGTTGTTCACCTTCACCCCGTCGCCGGCGTTGTCGCCGATGACGTTGCCGGCGACGACCGCCTTGGCGCTCAGCTCCAGCGAGACGCCGTGGTCGGCGTTGCGCAGGATCCGGTCGCCGGTGAGCGTGATGTCGTAGACGGACTCGTCCATCCACACGCCCTTGCCGAGGTTGTCGGCGAACACGCCGCCGGTCACCGCGACCTTCCGGGACCGGGTCACCTTCACGCCGCCGGAGACCGGCGAGTACTTGAAGTGCTCGACGTTGTTGCCGGTGCTGCGCACCGCGTCGAGCCGCAGGTCGTCGGCGTAGTTGGCGTGGACGCCGAGCATGCCGTTGCCGGTCGTGGTGACGTGCCGGACGCGGGCGTGCGCGGCGAGCACGCTGAGGCCGGTGGTGGCCGACTCGTTCACCGCGACGTTCTCGACGGTGACGTCCGGCGCGGTGACCTTCACGCTGCCGAGCTGGGGGAGGGACGTGGCGTAGCGGCGCACCCCGAGGCCGCGCAGCCGGGATCCGGCGCCGCCGATGGTGAGCGCCTCGGACAGGGTGCTGGCGCGGACGTCGTGGCCGCGCGGGTCGGTCCCGAGGTAGAGCCGGTGGGACGCCTCGTCGACGTAGAAGGTGCCGTCCTTGACGTCGCCGCGCGACCCGACCTGCTTCTGCGGGACGCCGTCCAGCCACACCTGGTCGGGGTGCGCGGCCATCGGGTGGTCGGGCGAGACGAACCGGAAGTCGGAGTCGCCGCTGGCGCCGGCGCCCGCCGTGTAGGTCGGGCTGGCGTCGAACCGGGTCGTCCAGCCCTCGTGCACCCAGGCGCGGTTCCCCTGCCGCCAGCCGCCGACCGGCGAGCTGCCGTCGAGCCAGACGGCCTCGCGCGGCGCGGACTGGACGGTCAGGCGCTTGCCGCCGGGGACGGTGACCGTCTCGTGGTAGACGCCGCCGCGCAGCACGACGGTGCCGCCGGAGCGCGCCTTCGCGACCGCTTTGGCGAGCGTGCGCAGCGGGTGCTTCCTGGTGCCGTCCGCGCCGTCGCTCCCCGTCGGGGACACGAACAGCGCCCCGTCGGGGATCTCGTAGGCGGTGGACCCGACGGGCGCGGCGCCCGGCGCGCCCGGCACCGGGACGGTCTCCGGGGCCGGGTCGTGGCTCTGCGGCAGCTGCCAGCCGAGGAAGCCGACGCCCGCGATCACCGGCAGGGCGAGCACCTTGACGATCATCGCGCGCTGAGCGGTGCGCGACCGGTTCGAGCCAGACATGTCACGACCCTTTACCCCCGGGGAACGCTGGAACCACGAACGTACCTCGCGGAACCGTCAGTTGTGGAGGGCGCCCGCGAACAGCGCGGTCTTGTGCTGTGCGTCGAACTTGACACCGACCATGACGGACTTGTAGCCGGTCGACGGCAGGTCGAAGGCGTAGGACGCCGACTTGGTCCCGCCGGCGGGGACGGTCCCGTAGAAGTCGTTCAGGTTGGCGTAGGAGGTGTGCTGGGCCCGCGTCTTCTTGGCCCCGTAGACGGCCGTGACCTGCACCTTGTTGAGGTCGAGGGGCTTGCCGGAGCCGTTGGCGAACTTCAGCGTGAAGATGGTGAGCACCTTGCCGGTGAGCTCGCCGGGCCCCTGGTCCTTGTTCTTGACGTAGCGGATGTTGCTGATCGCCACGCTGATCTTGTCGTCGTAGGTGACGGGCTTGCGCAGCCCGCCGGACGACTTCAGCGCGGCGGAGCCGGGCGCCGCGTTGGCCTGCTCGGTCGGCTGCTCGCTCGGCGGTGGGGGTGGCGTCGGGTCGGCCGCCTTCTTCTTCCCGCCGCCGCATCCGGTCAGCGCCAGCGCGAGGGCGAGGACGGCACCCGTCGCGGCGAGATGCCTGTGCGGACGCGCTCCCCGATCGGACATCCGGCTCTCTCCTCATCGGTATCAGTGGAAAACGAAAACGAAGTTCCAGGGCAGAACAGTGTAAACAGGAATCCCGGGATTACCCTGCTCTCACTCCGGGACCGAGGGGGCCGCCGGAGATGATCGGCAGGGGATCGCTCAGTGGGATCTGTACCTTCGCACCGGCGCGCGCCGCGCGTCCGTAAAACGGCGATAGCCGTCTTCACCGCTTTCGCGACGGCGCTCGCCGGCGCCGCCGCCATGCCGGCCGCACCCGCCTCGGCCGACACCGACCCGCCGGCGGGCACGCCGGCCACCGTCAGCGCGGATCCGCTCCCGACCGCGCAGGTCAACGGGGTCGTGTGGAGCATGGCCACCGTCGGCAGCACCGTCTACGCGACGGGGAGCTTCACCAAGGCGCGCCCGCCGGGCGTCGCGGAGGGCGGGGCGGGCGAGGTCGCCCGGCAGAACATCCTCGCCTTCGACCTCACGACCGGGAACCTCATCTCGTCCTTCGACCACTCGCTGAACGGGCAGGGCCTGCGGATCGCGGCCTCGCCCGACGGCAAGCGCGTCTACGTCGGCGGCGACTTCACGGCCGTGGACGGCCAGACCCGCAACCACGTCGCCGCCTTCGACACCGCCACCGGCGCCCTCGACACGTCGTTCGCTCCCTCCGTGTCGGCCAAGGTGCGCGCGATCGCCGCGACGAACTCGACCGTCTACCTGGGCGGGAACTTCTTCAACGTGAACGGCAAGTCGCGGACGCGGCTCGCGGCGGTGCAGGCGTCGAACGGCGCCAACATCGACGCGTGGCGGCCGACCGCCGACGACGACGAGGTGTTCGCGCTCGCGCTGTACGGCGACCGCGTGATCGTCGGTGGCCGGTTCCAGCAGCTGAACGGCGAGAAGCATGTCGGCATCGGCGCGGTCGACGCGGCGGGCGGCGGGACGGTGCCGTGGAGCAGCACGCCGATCCCCGCCAAGCAGGGCGGCAGCCTGTTCTCCTACGTGACGGACCTGCACGTCTCCGGGGACACCGTGTACGCCGGTGCGGACGGCGAGGGCTGGCACTGGTTCGACGGGCGGTTCGCCGCAAAGGCCGCCACGGGCGACCTGGTGTGGCTGGACAACTGCTACGGCGCCACCTACGGCATGTTCGTGCAGGGCCAGTCCGTCTACAGCGTGTCGCACGCGCACGACTGCACCTCGCTCGGCGCCTGGCCCGACACCAGCCCGCAGACGTTCCAGAGGGCGCTGGCCGAGACGACGGCGGCGACCGGGACCGACCACGGGAGTCCGAGCGTCGGCAGCAGCTACAGCAAGCAGCCGATCCCGAGCCTGCTGCACTGGTTCCCGAGGCTGGCGATCGGGTCGTTCACCAAGCAGTACCAGGCGGCGTGGGCCGTCACCGGCAACGCCGACTACGTCGCGATGGGCGGCGAGTTCCCGAGCGTGAACGGGAAGGCGCAGGCCGGGCTCGTCCGGTTCGCGGTGAAGGCGAAGGCGCCGAACAAGGCCGGCCCGCAGGCCGGCGACCTCGGCACCCCGACCGCGACCGCGATGGCGGACGGCAGCGTCCGCGTCGGCTGGAAGACCACCTGGGACATGGACAACGCCTCGCTGAAGTACGAGGTGCTCCGCGACGGCGGCACGACGCCCGTCGGGACGGTCGACCGGACGTCGACGTTCTGGGACGAGCCGAACGCCGCCTACTTCGACGAGACGGCGGCGCCGGGCACCGCGCACACCTACCGGGTGCGGGCGGTGGACGCGGCCGGGAACGCCGTGACCAGCGCCGCGTCCGACCCGGCGACGGCGGCGGACGGCACTCCAGGCCCGTACTCGGACCAGATCAGAGCGGACGGGGCGCAGGCGTACTGGCGGCTCGGCGAGGCGAGCGGCCCCGCGTACGACTACGCCGGGTCCAACGACCTCGCGCTCGGCGCCGGCACGACGCGCGGCCAGGCGGGCGCGGTCTCCGGCGACGCCGACAAGGCGGTGGGCTTCGGCGGGTTCCTCGGCTCGTCCGCCGGCAGCGGCGCCGCGTCCACGCCGGGGGACTTCAGCGTCGAGGCGTGGGTGAAGACGGCGTCCCGCAGCGGCGGGAAGATCATCGGGTACGGGGGCAGCGCGTCCGGCAACAGCTCGTCCTACGACCGGCACCTGTACATGACCAATGACGGCCGGGTCGTGTTCGGCGTCTACCCGGGCGCCGCGAAGACGGTCCAGAGCGGCGCGGGGCTGAACGACGGCGCGTGGCACCACGTCGTCGGGACCCTCGACGGCAGCGCCGGGATGAGGCTGTACGTCGACGGCGAGCAGGTCGCGGCCGACGGCGGCGTCACGTCGGCGCAGAGCTACGCGGGCTACTGGCGGATCGGCGGCGACAACCTCTCCGGCTGGCCGAACCGGCCGTCCAGCGACTACCTGAACGGGACGATCGACGAGCCCGCGGTGTACCCGCGCGCGCTGACCGCCGACCAGGTCTCCCGCCACCACGGCCTCGGCACCGGCACGGTGCGGCCGAACCAGCCGCCGGCGGCGGCGTTCACCTCGTCGTGCGACTCGCTGGCCTGCTCGTTCGACGGGTCCGCGTCGTCCGACCCCGACGGGACGGTCACCGGCTACGCGTGGGACTTCGGCGACGGGACGGCGGGGACCGGCGCCAGGCCGTCGCACGCCTACGCGTCGGCGGGCGACTACACCGTCAAGCTCACCGTCACCGACGACAAGGGCGCGACCGGCGAGGTCGTGCACACGGTGAAGGCGACGTCGGAGGTGCTGGCGTCGGACGCGTTCGGGCGGACGGTCACCGGCGGCTGGGGCACCGCCGACGCGGGCGGCGCCTGGAGCAGGGTCGGCTCCGGCGGCGTGCTGTCGGTGGGCGGCACCGGGCAGATCGAGATGCCGGCCGCGAAGAACGACGGCGGCGCGAACCTGAACGCGGTGTCGTCGCGGGACACCGACCTGACGTTCACCGTCGCGACCGACAAGGAGGGCACCGGCAACGGCGTCTACGTGTGGGCGATCGGGCGGCGGGTCGCCGGCCAGGGCGACTACCGGGCGCGGATCAGGCTGCGCCCGTCCGGGGTGGTGTCGTTGCAGCTCAGCCGTACCGACGCGAGCAACGCCGAGACGGCCGTCGGCGCCGAGCAGACGGTGGCGGGCGTGACCTACCGGCCCGGTGCGCCGCTGCGCCTGCGCCTCCAGGTGACCGGCGGGTCGCCGACCGCGCTGAAGGCGAAGGTGTGGGCGGACGGCACCGCCGAGCCGGACTGGCAGGTCACCGGCACCGACGCGACGGGCGGCCTCCAGGCCGCGGGCGCGGTGGGGGTCCGGGCCTACCTGGCGGGCAACTCCACCAACGGCCCCACGGTCGTGTCGATCGACGACCTGCGCGCGGCCCGGGCGCCGGGCGGGGGATCGGCGCGGCGAGGCGGCCCGCGGGCCC
>NZ_JBEYYT010000072.1:26564-30495 GCF_040645715.1 Spirillospora sp. NPDC046719
CGGTGGTTCTCAGTCCCGCCCCGCGGGCGGGCCGGGCCCGGGGGCTGACGATCGGCGCGGAGCGCCCCCCGGGGCCCGCGCCCGGGGGCGCTCCCTCGTGCCGCGCCGAAGATCGGGAATCCCCCCGGTCAGGCAGCGAAAGCGACTTCGGTCACGATTTCATAAGGGGCCGGATGTATCGGATTGGCGGCCCAATAGGATCCCTGCACCGGAGTGGCCGCGGGTGGCCACCGGGCCGAGGCTAGGGGATCCGACTCGTGAGAGCTCTTCTGCGACAGCGCCGGACGACGGTCCGCGCGGGCCTGGCGGCGGCCGCCGCCCTCTCGCTGGCTGGCGCCGTGTTCGTACCGGCCGGTCCGGTCGCCGCCGACACCGACCCGCCGTCCGGGACGCCGGCCACCGTCAGCGCCGACCCGCTGCCGACGGCGCAGGTCAACGGGGTCGTGTGGAGCATGGCGACGGTCGGCAACACCGTCTACGCGACCGGCAGCTTCACCAAGGCGCGCCCCGCGGGCGTCGCCGAGGGCGGCTCCGGCGAGGTCGCCCGGGCCAACATCATGGCGTTCGACCTGACGACCGGGAAGCTCAGCACCACGTTCGTGCACACCCTCGACGGCCAGGGCCTGCGGATCATCGCGTCGCCGGACGGCAGCCGGGTGTACGTCGGCGGCGACTTCACCCAGGTCGACGGCAAGCCGCACGGCCACCTCGCCGCGTTCGACACCACGACCGGCGCGCTGATCGACTCGTTCGCGCCGAACGTGCACAACCGGGTCCGCGCGATCGCCGCGACCGACTCGACCGTGTACGTCGGCGGGAACTTCTTCAACGTCAACGGCAGCGGCCGGACGCGGCTGGCGGCGGTCAAGGCGTCCGACGGGTCCAACGTCGGGACGTGGCGGCCGACCGCCGACGACGACGAGGTCTACGCGCTCGCGCTGTACGGCGACCGCGTGCTCGTCGGCGGCAAGTTCCAGAAGCTGAACGGCGAGACCCACGTCGGCATCGCCGCGGTGAGCGCGAACAACGGCGGCACGCTGCCGTGGAGCAGCCGGCCGATCCCCACGAAGCTCGACAGCAAGCACTTCTCGTACGTGACGGACCTGCGCGTCGACGACGGCATCGTCTACGCCGGCGCCGACGGCGAGGGCCTGCACTGGTACGACGGCCGGTTCGCCGCCAAGGCCGACAGCGGCGACCTGGTGTGGCTGGACAACTGCTACGGCGCCACCTACGGCGTCTACCCGGTGGCCAACGAGGTCTACAGCGTCTCGCACGCGCACGACTGCACCTCGCTCGGCGCGTTCCCCGACACCAGCCCGCAGACCAACCACCGGGCGCTGACGGAGACCAAGGCCGCGACCGGCACCGACCGCGGCGCGCCGGGCACCAACAGCAACTACAGCCGGCAGCCGGTCCCGAGCCTGCTGCACTGGTTCCCCAAGCTCGCCATCGGGTCGTTCACCCAGCAGTACCAGGCGGCGTGGGCGATCACCGGCAACGGCGGCTACGTCGCGATGGGCGGCGAGTTCCCGAAGGTGAACGGCAAGGCGCAGGCCGGGCTCGTCCGGTTCGCGGTGAAGGCGGACGCGCCGAACAAGGTGGGCCCGGAGACGGCCGACCTGAAGGCGCCGACGGCGAGCCTGCGCACGGGCGGCATCCGCGTCTCGTGGAAGACCACCTGGGACATGGACAACGCGACGCTGAAGTACCAGGTGCTGCGCGACGGCGGCACGACCCCGATCGCGACGCTGGAGAAGTCGGCGTCGTTCTGGAACCCGGCGACGCTCACCTACACCGACACGAGCGCCCCGAAGGGCGCCCACACCTACAAGATCCGCGCGGTCGACCCGAACGGGAACGCCGCGACGAGCGCGGCGTCCAACTCCGTCCGGCGGTGACGGCGTCCCGGGCGACCGGGACGACGACGCGTGAAAGCGCCCCGAGGTTTACACCTCGGGGCGCTTTTCTATTTCCGGAATTGGCCATACTGCGCTGAGCAGTCGGTATCAAGCGCTCTGTAAGCGATTTCCGTCACGATTTCCTAATTCCGCGGATGGGCGGCGCGCGGCGGCTACTAAGATCTCCAGACCGGAGTGGCCGAGGGGGCCACCGGGGGTCACGTGCTTTAGGGGAACCGACTCGTGAGTGCTTCTATCCGACAGCGCCGTACCGGCGTGCGCGCGAGCCTGGGGGCGGCCGCCGCCCTCGCGCTGGTGGGCGCCGCCCTCGTCCCGGCCGGGCCGGTCGCGGCCGACACCATGCCGGCCTCGGGCGTGCCCGCGACCGTGAGCGCCGACCCGCTGCCGACCGCGCAGGTGAACGGCGTCGTGTGGAGCATGGCGACCGTGGGGAACACCGTCTACGCGACCGGGAACTTCACCAAGGCGCGCCCCGCGGGCGTCAAGGCGGGCGGGGCCGGCGAGGTCGCCCGCGGCAACATCATGGCGTTCGACCTGACGACCGGGAAGCTCAGCACCGGCTTCGTGCACACCCTCGACGGCCAGGGCCTGCGGATCATGGCCTCGCCGGACGGCAAGCGCGTCTACGTCGGCGGCGACTTCACGAAGGTGGACGGCAAGGCGCACAACCACCTCGCCGCGTTCGACACCGCCACCGGCGCGCTGATCGACTCGTTCGCGCCGGACGTGAAGAACCGCGTCCGCGCGATCGCCGCGACCGACTCGACCGTGTACGTCGGCGGCAACTTCTTCAACGTCAACGGCAAGTCGCGGACGCGGCTCGCGGCGGTGAAGGCGTCCGACGGCTCCAACATCGACACCTGGAAGCCCGCGGCCAACGACGACGAGGTCTACGCGCTCGCGGTGTACGGCGACCGCGTGATCGTCGGCGGCCGGTTCCAGCAGCTGAACGGCGAGAAGCACGTCGGCATCGGCGCCGTCAGCGCGACCAACGGCGGCACGCTGGAGTGGACCAGCAAGCCGATCCCGACCAAGGCCACCGAGCCCGACAGCGCGGGCAAGTACGGCTACTCCTACGTCACGGACCTGCGGATCCAGAACGGCGTCGTCTACGGCGCGGCCGACGGCGAGCGGTACCACTGGTTCGACGGCCGGTTCGCCGCCAAGGCGAGCAACGGCGACCTGGTGTGGCTGGACAACTGCTACGGCGCCACCTACGGCATCCTGCCCGTCGGCCAGACCGTCTACAGCGTCGGCCACGCGCACGACTGCACCTCGCTCGGCGCCTTCCCGGAGACCGACCCGGAGACGTACCACCGCACGATCGCCGAGACCTTCGACGCGCGCGGCACCGACAAGGGCAAGCCGGGCACCAACAGCAACTACAGCAAGCAGCCGATCCCGCAGCTGCTGGACTGGTTCCCGAAGCTCGGCATGGGCACCTTCACCCAGCAGTACCAGGCGGCGTGGGCCGTCACGGGCAACAGCAGCTACATCGCGATGGGCGGCGAGTTCCCGAACGTGAACGGCAAGGCGCAGGCGGGCCTCGTCCGGTTCACCATCAAGGCCAACGCGGCGAACAAGGTCGGGCCGGAGGCCGGCTCCCTGAAGGCGCCGACGGTGACCAAGACGTCCACCGGCCTCAAGGTGGCCTGGACCGGCACCTGGGACATGGACAACGGCTGGCTGCACTACGAGGTGCTGCGCGACGACTCGACGACCGCGCTGACCACCGTCAAGCAGCTGTCGAGGTTCTGGGCCGAGCCGTCGATGTCCTTCACCGACACCAAGGCGGCGAAGGGCAAGCACACCTACCGGATCCGCGTGAAGGACCCGCTGGGCAACACGATCACCGGTCCGGCGTCCGCGGCCGTCACCTGGTGACCCGCGCGCACTGACCCCTGACACGAGAACGCGCCCCGATGGACGTCACCGGGGCGCGTTCGTCGTGCGCGCGGGGCCGCGGGGCCGCGGGCCCCGGCCGGGGGCTCAGCCCCGGCCGATGCCCC
>NZ_JBEYYT010000073.1:0-14528 GCF_040645715.1 Spirillospora sp. NPDC046719
CGCGCCGGCAGCTGAACGGAGCCGACCGGGAGGATCCGCTGTTCACCGGCCCCTGACGGCCGGGCGCCGGCGGCTCAGCCGTACTTGACGACGATCACGAGGACGACGACCGCCCCCGCGACGATCATGGTGGCCTGGCCGCGCTCGCGCACCGCCGTCCGCCGCAGGCCGGCGACCCGCCGGCGGCTCAGCCGCATGTCGGACGCGGCGCGGCGGGCCCGCTCCCAGTGCCTGCCGGTGTACACCGCGAGCGCCGCCACCCCGAGGAGAAGGAAGACCGTTCCGCCCATCTGACCCGCCTCCAGTCGCGGAAAGTCAGATTGAACAGCGGAACGGCGGTGCCGGACCATGTCGCGTGACATATTTCCCGCGGTCGGGTGCAGACGGTCTGGCGGGCGGCGGTTCCGGAGCACCGGTCCGCCGCCCCCGCCGGGTCACCGGCCGAACCGCTCCGGGTCGATCTCGATCCAGATCTGCTCGGCGCGGCCGAGCAGCCGCCCGTCGGCGCCGTACAGCGCGGTCGCCGCGTGCATCTTGCGGCCCTCCCGGCTGCGCGCCAGCCCCATCACCACGCACTCCTCGCCGGCCTCGGGCACCTCGGTGACCTGCGCGGTCATCGTGCCGAGGACGGCCGGGCGGCCCGCCACGTCGAACGACCAGCCGCCGGGGCAGTCCAGCGCCGCCCACACCAGCGTCCGCTCCGGCACCCGGTCGGGCACCCACGGCGCCGCGACGGTGCCGTCGCCGACCTGCCCGGGCTCCAGCCGGAGCCCGTCGCCGGGCTCGCGCTCCGGCCCGCACACGAAGCAGCGCGGGAACGGATGGTTCTCGATCGCCCGGAACTTCTCCGCCGCCCGCAGCGCGTCCACGAACGGGACCGGCGGCACCGGCGGCACCACGATCGCCCCCGCGAGGGCCTCCGCGACGAGCGTCTCCCCGTCCCACATCCGCACGCTGTGCCCGCGCTCGTCCTCCACGGTGACCGTCAGTTCGGTCTCCAGCGGTGGCGGCTGCCGCAGCGTCACCGTCACCGTGTCGATCGGCACCCGCCCCGCCAGCAGCCCCGCCGTGTACCCCCCGTTGCCCGACCCGTCCGGGCCGTGGAACCGCCTATCGATGATCACTGGGTCCCCCGCAATCACATCCGCCGCACGAAAACGGCACCGATCATAATGAGCGGCACCGACATGCCGGGCCGTCGCCCCTGCTCTAGAGCGCGCGCGACGGCTGGGGGCGGCCCGGGCGGGTGGTGAAGAACACCGAGAGGGAGCCGCGCAGGCGGGCCCGGACGGTGTCCTCGTCGACGTCGACGTCCTCGGGGACGGGGGTGCGCTCCAGGGCGCGGGAGATGAGCACGTCGACCTTGCGGTCGGCGACCAGGACCGAGCAGGTGTCGCAGGCGTACCAGGGGTAGAGCATGTTCAGCACGGCGACGGCGGTGTCGTCGTCGGACAGGTGCGTGGTGTCCAGCTCGACCTCGAACATGTCGGTGTCCTCGGGGTCGAGCGTGGGGTAGTAGAGCCACGTCGGCCCGTCGGCGCCGCAGAAGTCGCACGCGGGCTCGCCCGGCGACGCTTCGCCGACGGCGAGTTCCAGCTCGTGGTCCCACGGCTCCACCCGGCGGTTGTGCCGGTATCCCACCCCGTCCAGCGAGCCCTCGCGGTTGTGGGTGACGTCGTGCACCTCGCCGCCGCAGCGGGCGCACATGAAGCCGATCTCCTCCATGTCCCTCCCTGATCGCTGAGGCACGGCTCTCACAGTATCCGGCCGGGAGGCTCCCTCGTACCCGGCGGCGCGATCGTTCGGGTACGTTGAAGATCTTCCGCCGCTCCGGCGATCCCGGCCCGGTGTTCCGGACGCATACCCCGCGCGCCTCCCCGCATGTCCCGGTGCTCCTTCCGCGAGCCCGTCCCACCGAGCCTTCGAAAGGGAGGTCCCCTTGTCCCTTCCCGCCCCGACCGACATCGTGCTCAACGCCGACAAGATCGACCTCGTCCGGGACCGGCGGCCGCTGCTCGACCAGGTCACCCTGACGGTGCTGCGCGGCGAGCACTGGGCGCTGATCGGGCCGAACGGCGCCGGCAAGAGCACGCTGCTCGGCATCCTCGGCGCCTACACCCACCCGACGCGCGGCGCCGCGGAGATCCTCGGCCGCCGGCTCGGCCGGGTGGACGTGCAGGAGCTGCGGAAGCTGATCGGCCAGGTCAACCCGCGGCACCCGCTGGAGTCGGCGCGGACCGTCCGGGAGATCGTGCTGACCGGCGTGACCGGCACCATCGAGCTGGTCCCGCGCTGGACGCCGACCGAGGACGACCTGCGCCGCGCCGACGAGCTGATCGCGCTGATGGGGCTGACGGCGCGCACCGACGCCCGCTGGCCGAACCTGTCGCAGGGGGAGCGGGGCCGGGCGCTGATCGCGCGGGCGCTGATGCCGGACCCGCCGCTGCTGCTGCTCGACGAGCCCGCCACGGGCCTGGACGTCGCGGCGCGCGAGCGGCTGCTCGCGAGCATCGACCAGTTGCGGGGCGAGCGCCCGGACCTGACGACCGTGCTGGTCACGCACCACCTGGAGGAGCTGCCGACCAGCACCAGCCACGCGCTGCTGCTGCGCGAGGGCCGGGTCCTGGCCTCGGGGCCGGCGGCCGAGGTGCTGACGACCGAGCTGGTCAGCGCGTGCTTCGACCACCCGATCACGATCACCCGGCACAACGGCCGCTGGGCCGCCACCGCCGGGCCCGCGTAGCCGCCGGTCCTCAGTCCGCGGCGACCCGGTGCCGGGCCAGGTGGGCGAGGATCGACTGGTTCGCCTCCCACCCGTCCGGGAACTTGACCGGCACGCCGAGGTGGACGGGCTCGGTGGACGGGTGGGCGTCCAGCAGCTCGGGGATGCCCGCCCGCGCCACCACGACGCACGCGTGCCGGTGCCGCGACGTCAGGACGCACAGCCGTCCCGACTCCAGGTGGAACGCGGTGGCGTCGCGGCGGCCCGACAGCGGGTGCAGCATGACCGTCACGTCGTACTCGCGGCCCTGCAGCCGGTTGGCGGTGTCGACGGTGATGCCCGTGCCGTGCTCGCCGAGCGCCGCGCGGATCGCGGTGACCTGGTCGCGGTGGGCGGCGCCGATCGCGACGCGGGTCGCGTCCACCGGCTTGGAGCCGAGTTCGGAGTGCGCGACCGGGCCGCGCTGCAGCAGCCGGACGGCGAGCGTCGCCGTCGCGCGGACGGCCTCGGCGTCGGTGCGCAGCGTGTGGCGGGCGGGCAGCTCGTACAGTGCCCAGCCGGTCGCCGCGGCCTCCTCCAGGGCGTGGTCGTAGCTGGTGCCCATGCCGCGCGCCCCGTACTCCAGCCGCCGGTCGCCCTCGTCCGTCCCGGCGCGGAAGCCGGTGAACGGGTAGAACGCGTCGGACACCACGGGCGCCGCGGACGCGGGGAGCCGCCACGACACCGGCAGCCGGTGGACGGGCAGGCCGGGATTGTGCGCGAGCAGGACCGAGACGGCGCTGCGCATCGGGTCCCAGGACAGCCCGGCCCAGCGCTCGACCTCGACGGTGGAGAACGGGTCGAGCTGGCCGGGGTCGCCCACGAACAGGGCGCGCTCGAACCGGCCGGCGATGCGCAGCAGCATGTCCGAGCGCATCTGGTACGCCTCGTCGACGATCGCCCACGGCCACGACCCGTCGGACAGCGTCGCCCACTTCGCGGCGGTCGCGATGACGATGGTGTGCTCGGCGAGGTCGTCGGCCTTCTGCGCCACCCGCACCGACGGATGCGCCAGCACCCGCTCGGACGGCAGGTACCCCGACGCCGACAACCGGCCCAGCGTCAGCTGGGGGTGCTTCGTCGCGATCCGCTCGATGAGGTCGTCGACCTGCTCGTTGGTCTGCGCCACGATCATCAGCCGCTCGCCCGCCTCGGCGAGGTGCGCGGCCGCGCGGACCACCAGCGTCGACTTGCCCGCCCCGGGCGGCGAGTCGACCACCACGCCGCGGTGCCCGCCGCCGAGGTCGGCGAGCACCCCGTCGACGGCCCGCGTCGCGGCCTCACCGGGATCGAGGCCGGGGGACGGCTCCGGCCCGGCCAGCGCGACCAGATGGCGTTCGGTCATGACCAGTCCTCTTCGGCGTCCTCGTCGGTCGGCACGTACTCCTCGGGCGGCCCGCCGTGGGTCCACGGCGTGTCCTCCCGGTCGGGGAACTTCGCGGCCCCGAACGAGCCCTCCGTCAGCGAGGTGAAGCACACCCGGTCGCCGACCGCGGGGACGGCGCCGGGCTCCGGGGTGAGCTTGCGGCCCATCCCGCCGGTCAGCTCCAGCAGCACGCCGCCGTCGCCGATCTCCACGATCCTCCCCTTCAGCGCCGGGCGCGCCGCGTTGCACACGGTCGACCCGATGTCGAGCCGCACGGGGTCCTCGGTGCGGACCCGCAGCAGCGGACGCAGCTTCGGCCGTTTGCCCGTCTCGTCCAGCCGGGCCGGGTCGCACTCGGTGACCGGCCCGCCGAACGCCTGCCCGGCCAGCCGGTGCTCGGCCATGACCAGGGGGTCGTCGAACGCGCGCTGCGCCTCGTAGGCGTCCTGGGCGCGTTCGAGATCGTGCAGCCGCCGCGCCGCCCGGACGGGCGGGTCGCGGCGCGCCTGAGGATACGCCTCGCCGAACGTCTGGTGGTAATAGGTGAAGGCGTCCCGGTCGCGCTCCCAGCGGCGCGGGACGCTCGCGCCCTCCGGCATCGCCCGCAGCAGGCCTACCGCCCGCCACATCAGGTCCCATGTCGGGGCGAGCTGCCCGCCGATGAGCGTGCGGAGGCGGTCGCCGGCGCGCGGGTCGCCGCCCGACCGGTCGTCGGCGGCGATCGCCGGGGCGAGCACCTCGTTGTCGAACGTCGGGTCGGTCGCGGGCCCGGCGGGCGGGCAGATCACCGGGTCCTCGGCGCGCGCCGCGGCGGCGGGGCCGTCCAGCCCGTCCGGCGGGTCGATCCACCCCATCAGCGCGGCGAGGTTGCCGTCCTCCACCGAGCTCTGCCCGGTCGCCCAGTGCAGCCGCAGCACCTCCGTCATCGCGCGCAGCAGCGACGACCCCGGATGGTCGTGCCTGTCGGCGAACCACGTCAGCCACCGGCCGAGCACCGGAACCGCCGGGTCGACCGCGTACGGGCCCTCGGTGCTGCGGAACCGCGTCGACCGCCCCAGCAGCCGCAGGAACGCGACACCGCCGCGGTTCGGCACGAGCAGCTGCGGCGCGTTGCCGTACCGGATCCGCTCGTCGCCCTCCTTGCCGGGCGGCAGCTCCTCCACCTCGCCGCGGCTCGTCTCGATGTGGTTCAGCACGAGCTTGGCCAGCTCCGCCGCGAACCCGAACCGCAGGTCGCGGTTGCGCGGCTGCGGCACCACCAGCAGCGACGGGTCGTCCGGCGCCGACCCGAGCATGACCGCCAGCGGCGCCGCCGCCTCGCCCGCGAGCTTCAACGGGATCAGCACCAGCGGCGCGTCCGACACGTGGACGTGCCGGACCGTCGCCAGCGGCTGCGCGATCCCGGCCCGCACCGCCTCCAGTCGCGCCAGCGAGCTCAGCGCGCTCATCGGGCCGTCACGCGAGGTCCGCGCGGCCGGTGCCGAGGGCCTCGGCGCGCAGCCGGGCCGCCGCGCGCAGCTGCTCGGCCGTCTCCGCGAGGTCGTCGGACGGGCTGAGCGACCCGTCCGCGAGGCCCAGCGCCGTGCCGATCGTGTCGACGCCGCCGAGGTCGTCGCGCACGGCCCGGCCGAGCGCACCCGTCGCCCCGCAGGCGCGCGCCTCGTCGCGGCAGAAGAACGCCATCTCGCAGCCCGCCATGCACTCGGGCGCGTAGCGCGCCTCCACCGTGCGGACGGAGTCGGCGAGATGCTCGCCGGGCTCGAACGTCAGGTCGCCGGGCAGCGCGTCCAGGATCCGGTCGACGCGGGTGAGGCGCGCGAGCTGCCGTTCCAGCACGGCCAGCTGCGGGCGGACGTCCAGCGGCGTCGCCGACGGCCGGTTGGAGAAGTTCTCCGGGCACACGAGGAACACCTCGTGCGACACCCGCGCCGGGTCGTGCCCGAGCTCGGCGACCAGCCGGCGCAGCGCCAGCACGTACACCGCCGACTGCCGCGCCGCCGCCGCGACCTGCTCGGGCTCGGCCTGCCCGTCCACCACCGCGAACGACTTGATCTCGATGACGTGCAGCCGGCCCTCGATCTGGAACGCGATGACGTCCGGCTCCAGGTAGGCGAGCTGCCCGCCGATCTCCAGCCGCAGCAGCGGGTGGTCGAACAGGGTGCCCTCACCGGTGTCGAGCGCCTGGGCGAGCAGCCGCCGGGTGCGGGTGTGCCGCAGCTCCCGCCCCTCGTTCCCCGCGACGACCTCCAGGTCGTCGTAGGCGACCTCGGTCACCGCCAGGCCCATCCGGTCGCGCAGCAGCGTCAGCAGCTCCGCGCACCCGTCGGCCTTCACCTGCGCCTCGAACGCGTTGCCGCGCGTGATCGCGAACTGCGACTGGCCGAACGGGGACGGGAACCCGAGCGCGCGCGCCACCGCGTCCTTGTCGACGCCCGCCGCGTCCATCAGCCCGCGGCGGGCGCAGCCGGGATTGGCGGTCAGCGCCGCGATCGTGCGGGCGTCGTGGTTGCGCGGCGGAGCGCTTCCGCGCAGCCGGTCCAATTCCGGCGCGGTCTCGGTCATCGGTCCGTTTCTCCAGAGCTGGCACGTCGCCGTGCGGAATCCTGCAGGGCCCGCAGCCGGCTGCCGAACAGCCGTTCCGCGTCGTCGAGCTGGGCCCGGGCGCGGCCGGCGGCCGACGCGCGGCGCCGCCGGTCGGGCTCCCGGTGCACGTCCAGCTCGGCCCGGGCGGCCTCGGCGAGCACGGCCGGATCGACTGTACCGACCGTACCGGTGACCGCACCGGGAATGTTGGAGGCGAACCGCCACAGCAGCCGCTGCGCGTCCGGCGAGGGCGCCGTGCGCCCGGCGTGCTCGGCGAGGCGGATCGCGGAGGCGAGGAAGTCGGTGCGCGGGCTGAGCGGCCCGACGATCCGCTGCTCCAGCGGCCAGGTGCTCACCGTGAGCAGGCCGCGCGCGGGGGCGAGCAGGTCGGCGGTCAGCGCGGCGCACAGGTAGTAGGGCCGCGCGTACGGCGCGGTCCGGAACGAGCGCTCCTCGTCGCGGCGCAGGCTCGTCAGCCGCGTCCCGGGGATCTCGCCGGGGAAGAACGCCGCGTACACCGACCCGATCAGCTTGGGCGCGGCGGGCACCCCGAGCAGCGTCAGCGCCTGGTGGACCTGGTCGCGGACGGGCAGCAGCCCGCGGCGCCCGTCGCTTCCGGCGGGCGCGGGCTCCTCCGGCTCGCCGGCGTCGCCGAGGACGGCGGTGTCCCACTCCTGCTCGGCGCGGCGCAGGTCGGCGCGCAGCGCGCGCGCCGTCCGCCGGTCGCCGGTCGCCATCGCGCGGCGCACGCCGGCGCGCAGCTCCGCGATGCGCGCCTCCAGCGCGTCGGGGGCCGGGACGCCGGGGGACGGGGGCATGCGGCAGACAGTACAGGAGCTTCCAGACAGTTCCAGCGTTTTCCAGCTTTCGCGGCGGCCGGTCCGATCAGCGCGGCCGGTGCCAGACGACGGAGTACCGCCAGAGCAGATGCCGGCGGAACACGGCGCCCGGCAGGAGCCGCAGCGCCTCGTCCCGTACCTCGCCCCAGGTCATGTCGGGATCGGCGAGCGGCGCGCCGGGCTCGCCCGCGGTCCCGCGCTTGAGGAGCCGGCGGTGCAGGACGTGCCCGGGCACGCCCGCCGCCCCGTACAGGAAGTCCTTCGGCCCGGCGTTGTTGGCGAGGCCGAGGACCACCAGCGCGCCGCCCGGCCGCACAGCGTCGCGCATCGCCGCGATGCCCGCGGCGAAGTCCATGTGGTGGATCGTGGCGACGCTGCACACGAAGTCGTAGTACCGCTCCGGGAGGTCGTACTCCAGCAGCCCGGCCTCGACGAAGTCGACGTTCCCGACGCCCTCGCTCAGCCTCTTCGCCTTGACGACCATCTCCGCCGACCGGTCGAGCCCGGTGACGTGGCGGGCGCGCGGCGCGAGCCGGCGCGCGAGCAGCCCGTCGCCGCTGCCGACGTCGAGCGCCTCGCCGCAGCCGCGCGGCACGTTGCGCAGGACGAGGCCGTGGTAGTGGGTGTTGTGGTTCCAGTACTCGGCGGGCGTCTCGGTCATGGCACCTCGCTCAGGATCGCGGGTCGCGTCGCAGCGGGTGCCCTTCCGGCACCTCCACGAGGACGATCCTCACACCGTCCGGGTCCTCGATCCACATCTCCACCAGGCCCCACGGCTCCTCGCGCGGCTCGCGGACGACGCGCGCCCCGGCCGCCGCGAGCCGGTCGTGCTCGGCCCGCACGTCGCGGACCTGCAGCCAGATCATGGGGGACGGGCCGGCGCCGCCCGGCCCGTGCCCCGACACCTCCAGGAATCCCGGCCCGAGGAAGAACACGACGCCGAGGGAGTCCGGCGGCCCGAACTCGCGGTACACCGCCAGCCCCAGCACGTCGCGGTAGAACCGCCGGCTGCGGTCGAGGTCGGCCGGACGCAGCAGGATGCGGCTGCTCAGTACCTCCATGCGCCCATCCTCGCCCCGCGCCCGCCTCCGCGGCGCCCCGCCACGCCCACGGGACCGGACGGATCAGCCGCCGAAGCTCGCCCGGTAGGTCGCGGCCATGTCCTCGTCGCCGTGGCCCTGCTCGATCACGCGGCGGAACCGGTCGCCCGCCGCGTCGTTGACGTCGACGCGGACGCCCGCCGACGCGGCCGCGTCGTGGATCAGCCGGGTGTTCTTCTCGGCGTTGCGGACGGCGAAGCTCGTCGCGTAGTCGTCGGCGAGCATCGCCTTCATCTTGATCTGCAGGTAGGCGCTGTCGAGCGCGCCGCCGGTGAGGACCTCGCCGAGCAGCGCCGGGTCGAGCCCGAGCCCCTTGGTCAGCGCGACGGACTCGGCGATGACGGAGGTGAGGGAGATGGCGTAGCTCACCGCGGCGAGCTTCAGCCGGGTGCCGGCGCCGCTCGCGCCGTCCTCGTCGAGCCAGAGCGTGCGGCTGCCGATCGCGCCGAACACCGGGTCGAGGACCGTCCGCGCGTCCTGCGGGCCGGCCGCCAGGACCATCAGCTTGCCCTGTTCGGCGGGCTGCTTCGTGCCCTGCACGGGGGAGTCCACGAAGGTCGCGCCGTGCTCGGCGGCGAACGCGGCGAGCCGCGGGACGTCGTCGACGCCGACCGTGCCCATCTGCGCCCAGATCCGCCCGTCCCGCAGCGCGGGCGCGGCGTCGGTCATCACGGCCAGCGCGGTGTCGCCGTCGTTCAGCATGGTCATGACGACGTCGGCGCCCTCGACGGCCTCGGCGGGCGAGTCGACGACGGTCGCGCCGTCCGCGGCGAGCGGCTCGGCGCGCTCCCGGGTGCGGTTCCAGGCGGCGACGCCGTGGCCGTTCTTCAGCAGGTTCCGGGCCATCGCGGCGCCCATGATCCCGGTGCCGAGCAGTGCGATCTGCGTCATCTCCGGCTCCTTTTGGACTGATCGATACATAACGGTGCGGGACAAGCCTGGCACACGGCCGCGCGTCGCGCATCCCGGAAGGTCTTACCCGCCGGCGGCCGCCCATCGCGGTGCCGCACGGCTCTTTCGCGCGAGCCCGACCCGGCGGGCGCGGCGGGGGAGGGGTCAGCCGTAGGCGGGGCTGCCGTCCGGCACTTCGGCGAAGGCGTCGGTGTACGGCGCGGCGAACACCTCGAGCGTGCGCTCCAACTGCGCCGACCACCAGGACACGAGCCCGGCCGCGCCCCGCTCGCCCGCGCCCTCCTCGCCCAGGTAGCGGTGCCGCAGCGGCGCCACGTCGCAGAGCCGCTCCCACCACTCGCGGTGCACCGCGGACTGGATCTGCCCCGCGTCCAGCGGGAACGCGGCGCGGTGCCCGCGCACGAACGCCTGCACCCGGTCCAGGTCGAGGCCGCGCTCGTCCTCGCAGGCGAACAGCCGCGCCGCCGCCCGCACGACCTCGCCCGCGACGGGACCCGTGGTCAGCGCGTCCCAGCCGAGCACCGCCGTGACGTTGCCCGCGCCCGCGTACCGCAGATGCCCCGCGTGGAACGCGCCGTGCAGGTGCCCGACCGTGCTGACCTCGATCTCCGGCGGCTGGTGCCCGGCGAACTCGGCGAGCAGCGCACGCCGCTCCCGCAGCCGGCGCGCGGTCAGCGCGTCGAAGTCGGTGCCGCCGCCCTCCGGCACGGCCGCCAGCATCGCGTCGACGGCGGCCGCCGCGTCCGCGGCGCGCGGCGTCGGCACGAGCAGGCTCTGCTGGACGGGCGGCGTGATCCGCTCCATCTCGGCGTGCAGCCGGCCGAGCAGCCCGCCGAGCTCCTCACACTGCCGGAAGGTCAGCTCCAGGCCGCCGCGGCGCCGCCCGGCGACCCACGGGTACAGCGCGTAGGCGTGCCCCGAGGCGGTGACGAGCGTGCGGCCGGACTTCGCCGGCAGCGGCGCGAGCACGGGGAGCCCCGTGGCGTCGAGCGCGCCCGTCAGCTCGTGCTGGAAGAGGACGCGCTTCCGTTCGGCCGGGGCGTACTCCTTCAGGAGGAACGGGCCGCCGGACGCGCCGACCCGCCAGCACCGCCGGCCGGACGCGCCGTCCAGGGTCTCGGGCGCCGGCGCCGCGTCGAACCCCCAGCGCTTCAGCAGCCGGGGCGGCGGACCCTCGTCCGCGCCGTTCTCGCCGGTCGCGGGATCGCCGGCGCCGAGCATGGCGGCGCCGCGCTTTTCGGCGCCGTGCTCATCAGCGCTGGGAGACGTCGGCACCTTCGCACCTCGGCGGCCTCGGACGGACGGCGGTCGAACGGATGTTCCCACCCGACGCTACACGCCCCGGCGCTCCGGCGAAAGGGAACCGGCCGGGCCGGGCGGTTCGCGCCCGCGCCCGGCGCGCCCCCGACCTCAGACCCGCTCGAGGACGACCACGGGGATCTCGCGGTCCGTCTTCTGCTGGTACTCGTCGTAGGCGGGCCACGTCGCCGCCATCTTCTTCCAGAACGCCGGCTTCTCCTCCGCCGTCGCGGTGCGCGCCCGCGCGGTGAACCGGTCCCCCTTCACCTGGACCTTCACCTCGGGGTTCGCCTCGAGGTTCAGGAACCACTCCGGCGGCTCGTCCGCGCCGCCCTTGGACGCCACGACCAGGAAGGCGTCCCCCTCGGGCTGGTAGATGAGCGGCGTCGTGTACTCCTTGCCGCTGCGCCGTCCCTTCGTCGTGAGCAGCAGCGTGACCGTCCCCTGCCAGTCGTGCCCTTCCGCGCCGTCGGTCTCCTGGTAACGCTCGACGTGCTCCTTGCCGTACAGCATCGAGTCCTCCTCCATCCGGTTTCGGCCGTACCGCGGCCACCTGTGTGAACCCGCGAGCCCCCCATGACCTTCCCCGTGACGGGGGCCCAAAGCCCGGACGCTCATTACGCTGGGGACGGTGAGCGACCCGGTGGAGCTGGCGCGGCGATGCGCCGAGACGATGTACGCGGACGACAAGGTCGCGCAGGACCTCGGGATGGAGATCACCGGGATCGCGCCGGGACGGGCGGTGCTGCGCATGACGCTCTCCCCGGCGATGGTGAACGGCCACGGGATCGCCCACGGCGGCTACCTGTTCCTGCTTGCCGACTCGGCGTTCGCCTACGCGTGCAACACCTACGGCGCCGTCACGGTCGCCGCGTCCGCCGACGTTGTGTTCGTCGCGCCCGCGCGCGCGGGCGACGTGCTGGAGGCGACGGCCGTCGAACGCACCCGGTACGGGCGCAGCGGCGTCTACGACGTGACGGTCAGGCGCGTCCCGGACGGGGACGTCATCGCGGAGTTCCGCGGCGGCAGCCGCAGCCGGAAGGAGAGCGTCCTGGACGAGGCGCCGGAGCCGCCCCGGTAGAAGGACGACGGAGACACCCGCTGGAAGGACAGCGGAGGCGATTGCTAGAAGGGCCGCGGAGGCGCCCGCTGGACGAGCCCGGAGGCGGCCCGCTAGCGCGCGGTCAGAGCTCCTTGAGGATGCCGGTGAGCAGCCGGCCGGTGTCGTCGGGGCGCGCGGCGGTGATGCACAGGTTGTTCATCGCGCGCATGTACGTGTCGACGTCGGTCGGCTTGTCCAGGTACAGCGCGCTGGTGAGCTGCTCCAGGTAGACCACGTCGGACAGGCCCGGCTCGGCGAACCGCAGGATGGTGAACGGGCCGCCGGCGGCCGCGTGCCCGCCCGCTCCGAACGGCACGATCTGGAGCGTGACGTTCGGCAGTTCCGACATCGCGATGAGGTGCTGCAACTGCCGGCGCATCACGTCGCGGCCGCCGAGCGGGCGGCGCACGACCGCCTCGTCCAGGACGGCCCACAGCGTCGGAGCGCCGGGCGAGGTGAACCGCCGCTGGCGGGTCGTGCGGAGCTGGACGCGCCGCTCGACCTCCTCGTCGGAGGCGTCGGAGTAGCCGAGGCGCACCACGGCGTGCGCGTAGTCCTCGGTCTGCAGCAGGCCCGGCACGAACTGCAGCTCGTAGGTGCGCAGCAGCGACGCGGCCTCCTCCAGCCCCAGGTAGACCTCGAACCAGCTCGGCAGGACGTCGCCGTAGCGGTGCCACCAGCCGGGGGTGTTGGCCTCCTTGGCCAGCTCCAGCAGCGGCGCGCGCTCGGCGGGGTCGTTCACCCCGTACAGGGTGAGCAGGTCGGAGACGTCGCGCTCCTTGAACCCGACGCGCCCCAGCTCCATCCGGCTGATCTTGGAGTGCGAGCCGCGGATCTCGTAGCCCGCCTGCTCGGTGGAGATGCCGCGGTCCTCTCGCAGCCGGCGCAGCTGGGCGCCGAGCAGGATGCGCAGGACCGTGGGCCCGCCACGCCGCGGGTAGTCGATCAGCCTGCCGGGCTGGTCGCCCTCGGCCGGAGGCGTGGGTGCGGCTGAATCCTGGGGCAAGGGGTCACCAGCCAGTCGACGGGTCTGTTCTGGGGCGGAACGGCACCGCCCTATGTTAGAGGATCGAAGCACGTTTTTGGGAAGTATGAAAAAGCGCGTCTTCGGCAAAACGGCTCATCCGTGTGAGAACGGTCGAGCTGGACGCTCCGTGCGCCGATCGGCGCGGGTGAGGATACTCCCGCCGGGCCCCTGGATCGAACCGGGGGCGGCGCCCGGCGGGCCCGATCGGCGTTTTGGAGCGTGACCACGGCCCGTGACCAGTGCCGTCGGTGGCGAGCCGAACGCGGAACGTGGCGAACGGGTGACGATCTCGTTGACCGGGAGGTCATTTTCATAGCGGCGAAGTCACTGCCGGCCCACGAATTGCCTGGCGTTTCGCGGTCTTCTGCACGCCAATCGGCACCGGTATTCCGAGGCGATCGTATGACGCGCGAATGACGGCGGTCATCTCGTTCGGTGAATATCGGCGGGACGGGAACAGACGGCGCGGTGCCGGGGTTGGCGACCGTCGAGCGTGGAAGGCACCCGTTGAAGCCGTCCCATGAGGAGGATCCATGAGCAAGCTGTCCGACGAGGCCAAGGCACTGCTGAACCGTCCGCTGCCGGGGTGGGCCACGACCGTCCGCCCGGACGGCTCCCTGCACAACACCGTCGTGTGGGTCGGCCTCGACGGCGACGACGTCCTCATCAACACCGCCGTCGGGCGCGCCAAGGAGCGGCACCTCAGCAAGGACGCGCGCGTGTCGGTCAGCGTCCTCGACCCCGACGACGCGTTCCACTGGGTCAGCGTCTCGGGCGAGGGCAGGCTGGAGACGGAGGGCGCCGTGGACGTCATCAACGGGCTCTCCGAAAAGTACACCGGGAACGCCACCTATCCCGTCCAGGAGGGTGAGGTGCGCCTCACCGTCCGCATCACCCCTGATCAGGTCCTCTACAGCGCGGGCGGGTGACCAAGCTCTCGTCCCCTTCGGGCGATCTTCGGGTCCGGGACGGCGTTCACTTGTCGGGAGGGCGCCGCGTACCGCGGTGACGCCCGCGGCGCCCCGGCACTTCCCGGAACATCACCGAGATCCACTCTTGGGGGAACCATGAACGCGACCCTCGAGCGACCGGAGGTCCGGTTTCTCACCTCGGGCGAGGTCACGGACGCCCAGCGCACGGAGGCCGAGCGTGCCGTCCGCACGGCGCTGGACGGCACCGGGGCCGCTTCCGTGCAGGTCACGCTGAGCATCGTGGCCGACCCGGCGCTGCCCAGGCCGGCCCTCGCCAGGGCCGTCGCCGAGCTGGACGGGCAGCAGCTCCGCGCGCAGGCCGCCGCGCCGACGCTGGAGGAGGCCATCGGCCTGCTCCGGCACCGGCTCGCGGTCCGCGCGTCCTACCGCCGGGCGGGCTGACCGGCCGTCCTCCGGACGGGCGGCCGACCCGCGCTGACCGCGCGAACGGGGGGGCGCGCGGCGAAAGGGCGCCCCCGCCCCCCCCCCCGGGCCCCCCCGGCGCCGCCCCCCCCACCTGTCTCCAGAGGTCGCCGCCCCCCACGCCCACGCGGCTGTAATAGCCACA
>NZ_JBEYYT010000073.1:14538-30484 GCF_040645715.1 Spirillospora sp. NPDC046719
ACCGCCGAGGGCTTCCTCATCGCCCGGCGCGGCGACGGCACCCGCATCGCCCCCCACCCCCCCCCCGCCCCCCCCCCCCCACCCGTGTCCCCACCGGGCGCCGCCGCCCACTCATGTCCCGAGAGGTCCCGGCCGCCGACGCCGACGCGTCATGAGACGCCACCGGCCCGGCGGCGGGTCGGTCGTCTCAGGCGTCCCGGCGGCTGAGGACCAGGCCGGCGAACGCGAGTGGAACGAGCGCGTAGGCCAGCAGGACCGCAGCCGCCGCCGGCGGTGACAGCAGGTCGCCGTAGATGGAGTGCCCCGCGCTCCAGCCCGCGATCTCGGTGGGCAGGCCCGAGAGCATCACCGATCCGAGCCGTCCGTTCCACGGCTGCGGCAGGTGGTAGACCAGCAGCGGGACGACATGCCAGACCACGACGACGGCGACGATCGCACCGGCCGCCGACCGCAGCAGCACGCCGAGCGCGAGGCCGAGCAGCGCGAACACCGCCACCGCGACGCCCGAGACCGCGAATCCCGGCAGGTCGTGCCAGACGGACGCGCGCTGGTCGGGGAACGGCCGGCCGCCCGCGGCGAGCCGGGCGCCGAGGAAGCACCCCATGGTGACCGCCTCGCCCACGGCGAGCCCCGTCAGCGCCACCACCACGGCCTTCGCGGCCAGGAACCGCGGCCGGGACGGCACCGCGACCAGGCTCGTCCGCACCATCCCCGTGCGGTACTCCGACGTCACCGCGAGCACGCCGAGGATTCCGAGGCACAACTGGGCGACCCAGCCGCCCAGTTCCTGCAGCGGCCGCAGGTAGAACCGCGCGCGCCGGGCGGGGTCCAAGCCGTCCCAGACGTGCGCCTGCTGGACGGCCAGCAGCACGACGAGCAGGGCGAACCCCGCCGCGACCGCGACGATCACGTAGGTCGACCGGACGGAACGCAGCTTCCACCATTCGGCGGCGACGGCGTCGAGCATCACGCGTCCCGCCGTCCGAACACGCGGGCGCCGACGCCCAGGGCGACCACCACGTACCCGGCCAGGAGCAGGGCGGAGGCCGCCGGCGGGAGGCCGTCCCTCGTGGAGGAGGCGCCCGGCGGCGAGGCCATCTGTCCCGCGAGGCTCTCGGGGAGCACCGCCCAGACCCGCTCGCCCCACGGATCCGGCAGCAGGTTCGCGACGGGCGGCACCACGAACAGCACCGCCATCCCGGCCGTGATCGTCCCCGCGGTGGAGCGGAGCACCGCCGCCAGGCCGGTCGTCATGAGCGCGATCGCCGCGGTCGTCACCGCCATGGCCAGCACGTACGGGACGTGGTCGAGGAACGAGGCGTCGAACCCGCGCATCGGACGGCCGTTCGCGGCGGCCTTCCCCGCCACGACCCCGACGGCCAGGCCCGCCAGCGCGGCCGCGAACATCGCCGCGCCCGGAACCGCCGCCTTCGCGTAGAACAGCACCCGACGGCGCGGGATCGCGGCCAGGCTCGTCCGGATCATTCCGGACGCGTACTCCGATGTCACCGGCAGCGCCCCGAACAGCACCGCGCAGACCGGCAGAGCGATCGCGAGCGGCTGCTCCGGCGGCGCGGACTCGAACGCCGCGCGCCGCGCCTGCGACAGACCGTCCCAGTAGTGCGCCGCGTACAGCGACCACACGACGCACAGGAGCGCGAACGCCGCGACCGTGCCGAGCACGGCGAACGTCGAACGCACCGAGCGCAGCTTCCACCACTCCGCCGCCAGCGCGTCGATCACGACCTCACCGCCCCGAACTCGGTGCTGCCCGCCGTCAGCTCCATGTAGGCCTCCTCCAGCGACGCGCTCCGCGGCGTCACCTCGTACAGCGGGATCCCGTGCGCGGCGGCGCGGTCACCGATCTCCGTCACGTCCAGCCCCGCGACCGACAGGGCGCCGCCCGGCTCGGCCTCGACCGTGCCGCCCGCCGCCGCCAGCACCCCGACCAGCTCCTCCGGACGCGGCGACCGGACCAGCACCCCGCGCGCGAACCGGTCCGCCAGCTCCCGCACCGAGGTGTCCGCGATCAGCCGGCCGCGCCCGATGACGACCAGCCGGTCCGCGGTCAGCTCCATCTCGCTCATCAGATGGCTGGACACCAGCACCGTCCGGCCCTCGGCGGCCAGCGCCCGCATCAGCTCGCGGATCCACCGCACCCCGTCCGGGTCCAGCCCGTTCACCGGCTCGTCGAACATCAGCACGCCCGGGTCGCCGAGCAGCGCCGCCGCGACCCCGAGCCGCTGCCGCATCCCGAGCGAGAACCCGCCCACCCGCTTGCGCGCGACACCCGCCAGGCCGACCTGCTCCAGGACCTCCGCCACCCGCCGCGTCCCGATCCCGTTGCTGCGCGCCAGCCAGCCGAGATGGTCGAACGCGCGGCGGCCGCCGTGCACCGCCCCCGCGTCCAGCAGCGCCCCCACCTCGCGCAACGGCCGCCGCAGCGCCGGGTACGGGCCGCCGTTCACCAGCGCCGCGCCCGACGACGGCGCGTCCAGCCCCAGCAGCACGCGCATCGTCGTCGACTTCCCGGCGCCGTTCGGGCCGAGGAACCCCGTCACCGCCCCCGGCCGCACCTGGAACGACAGGCGGTCCACGGCGACGGTCCCGCCGTAGCGCTTGGTCAGCTCCCTCACTTCGATCATGCCGTCAACGCTCCCGCCGGACGCCGCTCCGGCACATCGGAACCCGGTCGGGACCCGCCCGTCCGACCGTGCTCCGAGACCGCGCCGCCGCATCGGACCCAGGTCTGACGTCCGCCGGCACGACGCGCCCGGCCGCACCGTCCGGCTACCGTCGTGACGTGCACGAATCCGAGCCGGCCTCCCCGCACGCCCGGCGGACCGGCCCCCGGCGGCCGATCCGCCTGGACATCGCGGTCGCGGTGCTCTACACGCTGTTCCTGCTGCTGTTCTCCGGCGGGCACGAGACGTCGGCGCTGCTCGCCGTGCCCGTCGCCGCCGCGATGGGACTCCCGCTCGGCGCCCGGCGGATCCGGCCCGTCCCGGTCTTCGGCGCCGTCCTCGCCGCGTCCACCCTGGCCCTGGTCCTCGACCTGCCATGGGACTTCTACGTCGGGGCGGCGTACGCGCTCTACCCGCTCGCGCTGGAACTGCCCCGCGCGCGCTTCGTCCCGACTCGGGCGATCGGCGTGCTGAGCGCGATCGTCATCTTCGGCGGCGCCCTCATCGGGCCGAAGAACTGGCAGGCCGAGCAGCTCGGCCGCGTGCTGCTCGGCATCGCCGTCCTCGGCGCGTCCTGGGCCCTCGGCCGCGCCGTCCGCGACCGCCGCGCCTACACCGCCCAGGCCGCCCGCCGCCTCGCGGAGACCGCCGTCGGCGAGGAACGCCTCCGCATCGCCCGCGAACTGCACGACATCGTCGCGCACAGCATGAGCCTCATCGCCGTCAAGGCCGGCGTCGCCGTGCACGTCGCCGAGGCCCGGCCTCAGGAGGCCCTCGACGCGCTGCGCGTCATCGAGTCCACCAGCCGCGGCACGCTCGGCGAGATGCGCCACCTCCTCGGCGTCCTGCGCGCCGACGAGCCCGGCCTCGCCCCCTCACCCGGCCTCGGCTCCCTGCCGGGGCTGGCCGAACGCGCCGCCATGGCCGGGGTCCACGTCGACCTCGACGTCCGCGCGGGCGACCTGCCGGAGAGCGTCGCGCTCGCGGCCTACCGGATCGTCCAAGAGGCCGTCACCAACGTCGTCAAGCACGCCGCGCCCGCCCGCTGCCGGGTCCTGGTCGAGGCCGGCGGCGGACGCGTCCGCATCGAGGTGGACGACGACGGTCCCGGCGTCCGCGTCCTCCCCGGCGCCCCGGGCCACGGTCTCATCGGGATGCGCGAGCGCGTCATGATGTACGGCGGCGACTTCACCGCCGGCCCCCGCCCGGAAGGCGGCTTCGCCGTCGCCGCCGCCTTCCCCTACGAAGCCTAGGAGTGCGTTGGAACTGCGCGTCCTCGTCGCCGACGACCAGACCCTGGTGCGCGGCAGCTTCCGCGTCCTGATCGACACCGCGCCGGGGCTGCGCGCCGTCGGCGAGGCCGGCACCGGCGCGGAGGCCGTCGAGCTCGCCGAGCGCGAGCGGCCCGACGTCGTCCTCATGGACGTCCGGATGCCCGAGATGGACGGCATCGAGGCGACCCGGCGCATCTGCCGCGACCTGCCGGACGTCCGCGTCCTCATCCTCACGACGTTCGACCTGGACTCCTACGTCTACGCGGCGCTGCGGGCCGGCGCCAGCGGCTTCCTGCTCAAGGACACCCCGCCCGCCGACCTGCTGTCGGCGATCCGCGTGGTGGCCTCCGGCGAGTCGCTGCTCGCCCCGACCGTCACCCGCCGGCTGATCGCCGAGTTCGTCCGCCGGCCCGCCCCCGCGGGACCGCCGCCCGCCGGCCTCGGCGCCCTGACCGACCGCGAGCGCGAGGTCCTCGCCCTCATCGCCCGCGGCCTGTCCAACACCGAACTCGCCGAGCACCTGCACCTCAGCCCCGCGACGGTGAAGACCCACATCGGCCGTCTCCTGGCCAAACTCCAGGCCCGCGACCGGGCCCAGCTGGTGATCGCCGCCTACGAGACCGGCCTGGTCCGCCCCCGCTGACGGTTCACCGGCGCTCGGCCCGGGACACGGGCCGTGGGGTCAGTCGTTCAACAGGTACGGGGCCAGGCGCTCGAACTGGTCGGCGGACGAGTCGAGGTCCGGCTGGAACACCGTCACGCACACATGGTCGGCGCCCGCCTCCAGATAGGCACTGACGTCCTTGGCCACCGCGGCTTCGTCGCCCCAGATGAAACAGGCGTCGATGAGCTTGTCGGAGCCGCCGTCGGCGAGGTCCGCGTCCGAGAAGCCGAGCTTCTTGAGCGCCCCGATGTAAGGGGACCCCGGGAGCGAGAACGCTCCGGCCTGGCGGGCGATGCCGCGCGCCTTCTCCGGATCGGTCTCGAGGATCACCGGCTGCATGGCGATCAGCAGCTTGTCCGGGCCGAGCAGTTCCCGCGCGCGGCGCGTGTGCTCGAAGGGCATCATCGCGGGCAGCATCCCGTCCGCGCGTTCGGCGGCCAGGCCCTGCATCTTCGGCCCCAGCGCCGCGAGCAGCCGAGGGAACGGGACCTCCGGTGCCGGTGCCTCCGGCACGGCGGCGTCCATCCCGTCGAGGTAATCGCGCATGCGGGCGATCGGGCTGCTCCACGTCTGGCCGCTCCGCTCGACGACCGCGCCAATGCTGACGCCGATGCCGAGCGCGAGCCGTCCGGGGTAGGCGTCGGCCAGCACCGACGCGGCCCCCTGCATCGTCGCCGGATGCCGCGCCCACAGGTTCGCGATCGCCGACCCGAGCACGACCCGCTCGGTGGCCGCGAGCATCACGCCGAGCTGCGTGAACACCTCCCGGCCGCCGATCGCCTCGTTCACCCAGATCGATCCGTAGCCGGCGTCCTCCACCCGCCGGGCCGCCCGCCGCCACTCGTCCGCCGGCGCGAGCGGTGTCACCAGCGCCGCCCCGATCCGCCCCAGCCTCCGCCTCGCCTCGCGCACCGCGTCCTCGCCCATGCCGTCTCCTTCGGCCGTACAATCGGAACTGCCAACCCGCTTATGACATTACCGGAACGATCGCCCCGTTTGTCAAAGGAGGAGCCGCCCGTGCCCGACGACCCGCCCCGCCGCCCCAAGGCCGCGCAGCGCAGCCGCACCAAGGCGGAGCCGCGCCGCGCGGACGCCGCCGAGCCGCCCCCTCGCGCCGAGACCGAGCCGCCCCCTAGCGCCGAGACCGAGCAGCGCCGCCGCACTGAAGTGGAGTCGCGCCACACGGAGGCGGCCAAGCTGCCCCCCCACGCCGAGACCAAGCCGCCCCTTAGCGCCGAGACCGAGTCGCGCCGTCGCGCTGAGGCGGTGTCGCGCCGCCGTACCGCGGCCGAGCCGCGCCGCGCGGACGCGCGCCGGAATCGGACCCGGATCCTCGAGGCCGCCCTGGAGGCGTTCGCGGCCGAAGGGCGGCTCGTCCCGCTCGACGACATCGCCCGCCGCGCCGGCGTCGGCGCCGGGACGGTCTACCGCAACTTCCCGACCAAGGAGGCCCTGTTCACCGCCGTCATCACCGAGCGCTTCGAGAGCATCATCGAGGAGGCGAGGTCGCTGGCCGACGCGGACGACCCGGGCGAGCGGTTCTACGGGTTCCTGATGTGGGTCGTCGAGCGCGCGATGTTCAACCACGCCATCTGCGAGGCGCTGGCGCTGGAGGAAGGCATCAAGGCGTTCGCGGCCGGCGTCGAGGAGGAGTTCAACGCCGCCCTCGGCGCGCTGCTCCAGCGGGCCCAAGCGGCCGGTGACGTGCGCGCCGACATCGACCTGCGCGATGTGCGAGCCCTGATGGCCGGGTGCGTGGTCACCGAGCGGATGCGGCGCGCCGACGGGCCGCCCGGCCGCATGACCGCACTCGCCTGCGACGCGCTCCGCCCCGCCGCCGTAACGAAACTTCGTGACGAAAGTCCGACGATGTCACGTAACGAAAGCCGTTGCGAGGTCTGCGGTACCCCGCTGGCGGCCGCACGTACCGGCCGCCCGGCGCGGTTCTGCGGCGCCGCCTGCCGGCAGAAGGCCCACCGCCGCAGGTCCGCGGCCGCGAAATCCGGTTGAACCGGACGTGCGCCCTGCGGCACCGTGGCGGCACCATGCGCACACGTGAGATCCGCGCCGTCCATGACCGCGACTCGATCACCGTCTACCAGGCGTACGGCCCGGACATCGGCGGCCCGGCGGCGCGGCACGGCACCTTCGTCCCTCCGTTCTCGCGTACCCGGATGACCTGGATCAAGCCGTCGTTCCTGTGGCTGATGGCCCGCAGCAACTGGGCCCGCAAGCCCGGACAGGAGACCGTCCTCGCCGTCCGGATCACCCGCGCGGGCTGGGAGGAGGCCCTCGCCCAAGCCGTCCCGACCGACCCGGACCGCCGTGTCTTCCGCAGTTCCGACGAATGGCGCCGCCGCTTCGCACACGCGCACGTCCACGTCCAGTGGGACCCCGAGCGCTCGATCAACGGCGGCAAGCTGGAGGCGCGGAGCATCCAGGTCGGCTTGAGCCGCCACATCGTGGACCGCTACGTCGACGACTGGATCCTGGCCATCGACGACCGGACGCCGCTGGTCCGTAAGATTCACGGACTCCTCCAGGCGGGCCGGACCGCGCAGGCCAAGGCCCTGCTGCCCAAGGAACGCCTCTATCCCCTCCCTCCCGCCCTCGCCCACAACATCGGCGCCGACTGACCACCACCCGTTCCGCCCACCGCCAAGCCGACATCCCCGCCCGAACGGCCGCACCAGCCCGCTCAGTCCGCCGACCACCGGTCCCGATCGGGCCGCTGTCACTGGGAACGCATCGGTCGCCTTCGGCGGGTTCGGCGGCAGCGTTACGAAACGTTCGAACCGATGTTCCGGATCCGGTACTCCTCCAGCCGGTCGGCGAGCTCTTTGGGTCGGCTGAGCGCGACGAGGTGACCGCCCGGCAGCTCGTCGACCGGGATGTTCAGGCGCTCGCGCACGACCCTGCGCTGGAAGGGCAGGGGGAAGAGCCGGTCATCCTGGCCCTGGAGGAACACGGTCGGCGTGTCCGGCCACGAGTCCAGGGGCCAGGGCTCCTCGAAGGGTCTCTGTGACTGTGACTGCTCGCCCCGCGCCAACATTTCGCTGGTCACCTCTGGTGGGACGTCGTGGAAGAAGGTGACCTCCGGGTCGAACTCGGCCGGCATCGGCCGCCCCTCACGAGCCGCCTGTTCGGCCATGGCCTCCGCCTGACCGGTGTTGGTCCACCATTCACCTCCGGTCTCGCCCGGCACAGGGACCATCGCGTTGAGCAGGACGAGCAACGCCACCGGTACGCGCGTGCACACGAGCGGTGCGGTGAGGCCGCCCATCGACTGGGCTACCAGGATGATCCCGGTGCGATCGCCGATCGCCTCGACCACGGTGTCGGCGTACTCCGTGAGCCCAGCCGATTCATCGGCCGCGGGCAGATCGACGGCGATCGCCTCATGCCCGCGGGCCTGGAGTTCGGGGACGAGGAGGTGCCAGTACCAGGCGCCTCCACCCGCCCCCGGAACGAGGACGTACGTTGCCATTCTCGTGCTCCTCTACTCGTGGCCGCCCTGGCCGACGCTATCGGCGGCCACTGACAAACCAGCAGTGCGAACTCCTGAATTAGGAGCTTCACCTACCATTCCGGCATGACAGGACGAAGGCGGTATGACGATCCGTGCGGCATCGCCCGGGCGCTGGACGCCGTGGGGGAGCGGTGGGCGCTGCTCGTCGTCCGCGAGCTCCTGTTCGGTCCCAAGCGGTTCGCGGCGCTGAGCCGGGGCCTCCCGGGCATGAGCCAGAACGTCCTCTCTCAGCGGCTGCGCGACCTGGAGGAGGACGGGATCGTTCACCGCCGCACCCTGGGCCCGCCCGCCAGCACCCGCGTCTACGAACTGACCTCGCGCGGCCGCGAACTCGAACCGGTCCTGCTCGCCCTCGCGGAGTGGGGCCGCAAGAGCCCTCTCGGTGCCCACGACACCGAGATGAGCGTCGATGCGATGATGCTCGCCCTCAGAACGACCTTCGACCCGAGTGCGGCCCAGGGGCTGGACGTTCGCGTCGCGCTCCGCTTCGACGACGATCTGTTCCTGGCCGGGATCCGCTCCGAGCAGCTCCACATAGCCCGCGTGGACGAACCCGTCCGCGCGGACGCCACTTTCGACACCGACGTCGCCACTCTGAGGCCCCTCGTGTTCGGCCGGTCCTCCCTGCCTGCGAACCCTCCCTTCCTGCAAGGAGCCCCCGACCTGGCCGCTCGTTTCCTGGCCTGCTTCTCCGGGCCGCAACCCGCCGCCCCCGCAGACACTTCGCACTGACCCGGACGGCCAGTCCGGCTTTGCTCGAACACATGTTCGGGCTAGGGTCTGGTCTCGTGCTGATCGACGAACCCGTCTCCGCGGAGACCACCCCGGCGGGCCATCCCTCCCAGATCACCGGTGCGCGCGGCTGCTTCCAGGTGCGCCGGGTCCTGGAGCAGTGGCAGGAACCCGGCGAGGCCCGTTTCTACCGGCTCCAGGTCAACACGCCGGACGGTCCGGCGATCGCCGAAGTGGTCGGGCCCGCCGCCGGCGGCGCCGGTCCCTGGACCCTCCGCCGAATCTGGCCCTGAACCCCTCCCTCGCCAGACCATCGCGCCAGCCCGCCCCGCGCCACCACGCCAGCCCGCGCCCGGGTCACCGCGCCAGCCCGCGCCCGGGCCATCGCCTCAGCCCGCGCCCGGGCCATCGCGAGCCCCACGTCAAGGCCAGCGCGCTAGTACGTGCCAGGGCCATCGCGTCAGCCCGAGCCGGGGCTATCTCGCCAGCCAGCGCCCGGGCCAACGCGCCGGCCCGCGTCAAGGCCGTTGCGCTGGCCTGCGCCAGGGCCAGCGCGCCAGTCCAAGCCGGGGGCTATCGCGCTGGCCCGTGCCGGGCCTTTGCGCTGGCTTGCGCCAGAGGCAGCGCGTCAGTCCGAACCGTGGCCACCGCGTCAGCTCGTGCCAAGGCCACTGCGCCTCCGTGCCGGGCCTTTGCGCGGCCCGAGCCGGGGCTATCTCGCCGGCCTCCGCCAGGGCCTTTGCGTCGGCCTGCGCCAGGGACATTGCGCTGGCCCGGGCCAGGGTTAGCGCGCTAGTCCGAGCCGTGGCCAGCGCGCCGGCCCGCGTCAAGGCCATTGGGCCTCCGTGCCGGGCCTTTGCGTCAACCTGCGCAAAGAGCCTCGCGCCAGTACGTGCCAAGGCGACTACGCCAGTACGTGCCACGGTCATCGCGCCGTCCTGCGCTGGGCCATTGCGGCAGCCCGCGCGGCTGACGCCGGCGGTGGTCGCGGCTACGGTTGTAGCCGCAGCACGATGCGCTCGGAGAAGCCCCCTCTTTCGGTGTGTTTCGAGGAGCGACTCGTCTCCAGGTCGGCGGGACTCATGCCGTGGAGCGCGGCGAGCGCGTGGACGACCTCCAGGAGATCGGCGAGTTCTGCGGGATCGCCGCTCGCCACGTACTCGCCGGCCTCCTCATAGAGCTTGGCGCGCAGGAGCGACGCGTACTCCCCGGGTTCGGCGACCCGGGTCTCCGGTTGCCGGCCGGTGCTCCGAACGAGGTCGGGGATGCGGTCGCGGACCAGCTTCTCGGTGCGCCCGCCGCCCTCCTTGGGACGATGCTCGGTCGCACCGTTCCGGCGGTCCAGCGACTGGATCCATTTCACGGCCACGGCGGCCGTCTGCACCAGTTCGTTCCGCAGCGGCGCGTGTTCGGTCTCGGCGAGCGCCTCGTGGAACTCTTCGGCGAGCACGTGCCTCCATGTCAGCTCGCCGCGCGACCAGGCGTCGGCGCAGTCGTCCTTGGCCTTGTCGGCCTCTCCGGCGAACGCCGGGCCGCTGCCGTCCGGAAACTCCTGGACGCCCCACATCCGGTCCTGCGCGGCGCGTTCCGCGGCGATGTCCGCGAGGACCTTCGCAAGGGAGCCCGGCTCCTGTTGGTTCCGCATGCCGAACGACGTTAACCGGCGTACCGCGGCCGTGCGGGCGGCCCGGCGGTGACGGCGCCGGGCCGCTCAATCCGGATCGGCGTTGTCCGGCTCACAGCTCAGATAGTGGTGGAGGACGGGCGGCAGTTCGTCCCAGAGCCACTCGTTGAGAGAGCCCGGGAAGTCCTCCGGTGCCTGGATCGAGAGACGGCGAGGACCCGTCTGCACGAGTCGCACGGGAATCGGGCCGTCATCCCAGACCTGCTCCCGGCTGCCCCAGAACGCCGAGAAATCGGCGCTCGTCAGCACGAGTTCCGAATGGAGGACGTGTTCGCCTCGGTGCCTGCCGAGGGGCAGCAGCCTCTGGGCGGTGGTCCGGAGGACGTTCAGCGCGGCGAGGTCATGGGGGCAGGCCACGCCGGTGATCTCCAGTTCGGGGAGACCGAAGCGGCGCAGGCCCCGAGTGGTGATCCCCACACAGGAGCAGCCGTCGATCTCGTCCTCGTCGGCCGTGCACCGGCCGGCGTTCCGGTACGGCGGGAGCACGGCGCCGGTCCAGTCGTCCGCGAGCACGAACTGCTCCTGGCGGGGTTCGGGCAGCGGGTGAACGGCCTGGTTCATATCGACGTCGACGGGGACGCCGCCCAGCGATTCGGCCAGCACCTCGGCCGCGATGCGGCTGATGTGCGGGCCGACCGGGAGATCGGCGACCTGCAGTACCGAGGTCACCCCGACGTGCCAGTCGCTGCGGCGGGCTCGTTCGGCATCCTCCGGATCGGTGCTCGCCACCGACCGCAGATCCCACGGCGACACCTCGGCCTTGTGCGCGGCGACCATCAGGGCGGGCGTGCCGAGCCGTTGGAGCGTCGCGGCGCCGAGCCTGCCCGGCAGGCCCTGCCGGAGTGCGGTGGCGACGTCGTCGGGAGTCCGGTCGGCGGCGACGACGAACCGGGTGGTGGTCTCCTCGGGAACGGTGATGGTGATGGACAAAGGAAGCCCCCTTCGGGCCCTGACGGGTTCTCGTGACGTCCTCAAGCCTCGGGGGGACACGGCGGAAACGGGACCTGAACATGATTCTGTGGATAAGGGCCACCATTTACCGCCGAAAGCTGGAGAAATGCCCGACGATGAGGCCCTTCGCGGCGCTCGGTCGCGGCCGCCGCCGCACGTCTCGCCCTGGCGTGGGAGGCTGAAAGCATGAATGCGACAGGACGTCTGGGAATCGGCTTGGCGGCGGTAGGCCGTCCGGCCTATATCAACGTGGGCAGGACGCAAGAGCTGCCCGAGGACCGTGGTGTCGAGCAGATGCGCCACGCTACCTGGAGCCTTCTGGACAGTGCATACGCGGCAGGGATCAGGTGGGTGGACACCGCGCGGTCGTACGGGCGCGCTGAAGAGTTCCTAGGGGAATGGCTAGCCGCCCGTATGCCGGACGATCTGACCATCTCCAGTAAGTGGGGCTACACGTACGTGGGGGACTGGAAGATCGACGCCCCCGTGCACGAGGTCAAGGAGCACAGCGCCGATCGTTATCGTGCTCAGTACGCGGAGACGCGCGCGCTTCTAGGGGATCGCCTTTCGGTCTATCAGGTCCATTCGCTCACGCAGGAGAGCCCGCTCTTCAACGACGCGGGGCTTCAAGAGACCTTGGCCGAAGCGGCCGCCCAAGGCGTTCGGGTCGGGTTCTCGACCTCCGGTCCTGGACAGGCCGACACCATCCGCCGTGCCTTGGAGCTCGAGGTTTCCGGCAAGCGGCTGTTCAGCACCGTGCAATCGACCTGGAATCTCCTGGAGACGTCCGCCGAAGCGGCGCTAGAAGAGGCTCATACGGCCGGTCTGCACGTCCTGCTCAAGGAGGTGCTCGCGAACGGCCGCCTCGCCGTACAACCCCCGAGCGCGTTGGCCGCCATGGCGTCCGAGAAGGACACCACCGCCGACGCGCTCGCCCTAGCCGCCGCGCTGAGCCGCCCTTGGGCGGACACCGTCCTGATCGGAGCCGTCAGCCCAGGCCAGTTGGAGACCAACCTGGCGGCGACGCGGGTGTCCCTGGACGAGCGGGAGGCGGACGTGCTGGCCCGCCTGAGCATCGCGCCGGATCGCTACTGGCGGGAACGGAGCGAGCTGCCCTGGGACTGACCGGCTGGAGGGGAGCCGCCCGTGGCACGATGAAGCCGCGCCCACCATGATCGGATTCATCGCCCATGCAGCCTGAAGCACCCCGGATGATCGGCCCCTACCGTGTGGTCGCACGGCTCGGCTCGGGCGGGATGGGCGAGGTCTTCCTCGGCACCTCACCGAGCCGGCGGCTCGTCGCCGTGAAGGTCATCAGAGAGGAGCTGCTGGGCGATCCGCGCTGGCGGGCGAGGTTCCGCCGCGAGGTCGTCTCCGCCCAGGCGGTCAGCGGCTTCTACACCGCGGCCGTCGTCGACGCGGACCCCGACGCGGAGAGGCCGTGGCTCGCGACGCAGTACATCCGCGGTGTGAGCCTGGCCGATGTCGTCCGGGAGAAGGGACCGCTACCTGAGCAGGCGGCATGCAGGCTGGGGGCGGGCCTGGGGGAGGCGCTGATCGCGATCCACCGTGCGGGGATCGTCCACCGGGACCTGAAACCCTCGAACGTCCTGCTGGCGTCGGACGGTCCGCGTGTCATCGACTTCGGCATCGCCCGGCCGCTGGACGCACTGCCGCTGGCGCGTTCGGAGATCCTGGGCACGCCCGCCTACATGTCGCCCGAACAGGCGCTCGGCGAGCCCGTCACCTCCAAGAGCGACGTGTTCTCGCTCGGCGCCACGCTCGTCTACGCGGCGACCGGTTCCGCGCCGTTCGGCACCGGCCACAAGGTGCGGGGACGCATCGTGTACGGCCGTCCCGACCTCGACCGCCTGCCCGACCCCATGCGCGGGCTCGTGACACGCTGCCTGGTCAAGGACCCGGAGGAACGGCCCTCACCCGAGCAGGTCCTCACCGCACTGTCCACGCTCCTCGACGCCGTCTACGGAGAGGACGAACTGACGGACGGCATAGGGGACCTCATCGACGTTCAGGAACGGACGTTGATCGAAGTGACCGCGGAGCAGCCCACCTTGGTCGAACCACCCGAGCAGGCATGACTCCTCGGCCCCGCCTTGAGCGGCGTCATGCCCGCGATATAGAAGGCCGGTCAGGGCAGGTCGTCCACCAGCGCGTCCCAGAAGGCGGTCTCGTACGCGTGCAGGAGGCGGGCCGCGCGGGACGCCTCCACGGGGTCGTCACCGGAGGCCAATCCTGCGGCTATCACTTCGAGCGCCTGCTCCTCGAAGCCCGGCGGCGACTCGGCGAAGAACGAGAAGAACCCCACGGCCTCCTCATCGAATCCATAGCGCTCGCGAAGCGCCGTGGCGGTACGGGCGCAGTAGGCGCCCCACTCCTCCAGGTTGGCCAGCATGGCCAAGGCCACCTCCGTGGACGTGCCGAAGGCGGCGCGCTGCGCAAGGTAGGCGGGATACGCCTGCGCGAGCGGAAGAGGCTCATGGGCTCTGAGATTCTTCTCACTTTCACCGAGGGCGGTGGCGAAACGACCGAGCAGCCGGAGCGCCTCCGCCTCGCCCTGCGCCAGCCCCAGGAACAACCCACCCGCCGGCGGTACCGGGAAACGCGCCGCCAGCAGCGCGAAGCTGCGCTGATCGCTACCGACGATCCGATACTCCTCGGCGGCCAGCCGGACCAGGCGTTCCCGGGGCAGGTCGCCTGTTTCGAGCAGATCCAGGAAGCGGTTGCCGGCCGCCTTCGCCGCGATGTCCGCGCGCGCTCGGGCGACCAGCCCCGCTGCACTGTTGTCGGTCATGTACTCAGCGCAACATCCGCACGGTCGCGGCGTCAACGAGATGGCCGCCGATCAGGCCATATGATCACCTCGATACGATGAAGAACTGGAACGTCTACGCAGGTGTGGACGGAGTTGGGAGCGAGCGCATATGTCGGATTTCGAACTCAACCACGCGGGCGGCCGGATGCCCCTCGAGGTAACGGAGTCGACGGAGGGCCCTTCGGGCCTGCGGGTGGGAAGCCTCATGAAGGAGACGGGGCACGTCACACTCGACCCCGGTTTCACCAACACCGCGTCCACCACATCGGCGATCACCTATATCGACGGTGAGGCGGGCATCCTCCGCTACCGGGGTTATCCCATTGAGGAGCTGGCGGAGAAATCGTCCTTCCTCGAGGTGGCCTACCTGCTGATCTACGGTGAGCTGCCGACCACCGACCAGCTGGACGAGTTCACCGACAGCGTCCGCAAGCACACGCTGCTCGACGAGAAGTTCCGCGCCTTCTTCTCCGCCTTCCCGCGCCGCGCCCACCCGATGGCGGTCCTGTCGTCGGCGGTCAGCGCGCTGTCGACCTTCTACCAGGACAGCCTGGACCCGTTCGACCCCGAGCAGGTCGACCAGTCCAGCATCCGGCTCATCGCCAAGCTCCCCACCATCGCGGCCTACGCGTACAAGACCTCCAACGGGCAGCCGCTGCTGTACCCCGACAACTCGCTCGGGTACGTGGAGAACTTCCTCCGCATGACGTTCGGGCTGCCCACGGAGCCGTACGAGATCGACCCCGAGATCGTGCGGGTGCTGGACATGCTCTTCGTCCTGCACGCCGACCACGAGCAGAACTGCTCCACCTCCACGGTGCGGCTGGTGGGCTCCAGCCAGGCCAACCTGTTCTCGTCCGTCTCCGCGGGCGTCGACGCCCTGTTCGGGCCGCTCCACGGCGGCGCCAACCAGGCCGTCCTGGAGATGCTGGAGCGCATCCACGAGAACGGCGACAACATCGAGTCGTTCGTGGAGCGGGTCAAGAAGAAGGAGCCCGGCGTCAAGCTCATGGGCTTCGGGCACCGCGTGTACCGCAACTACGACCCGCGCGCCGCGGTCGTGAAGAAGGCCACCAGCAAGGTGCTCGGGGCGCTCGGCAAGTCCGACCCGCTCCTCGACCTCGCCATGCGCCTCGAGGAGGTCGCCCTCAGCGACGACTACTTCGTCGAGCGGAAGCTCTACCCGAACGTGGACTTCTACACCGGCGTCATCTACAAGGCGATGGGCTTCCCCACGAACGCCTTCACCGTGCTGTTCGCGCTCGGTCGGCTCCCCGGCTGGATCGCCCAGTGGCGCGAGATGATGAACGACACCACGACGAAGATCGGCCGTCCCCGGCAGGTGTACGTGGGACCGGGCGAGCGCCACTACGTGGACCCGTCCGCGCGCTGACCGGCCTCGGCCACACCACCGGCCCGCGAGGGGGAGCCTTAGCTCCCCGCCAGTCGGCTGCATCGTCCCAAGTGACGACATAGTGCGCAGCGGGCGGGCTCGCAGCCCGCCCCCGCGCGCGTCCGATAAACCTCCCGTCCATACCTGTAGCGCAGGGCCTTAGACGGTTCGCCATACGGAGACCTCCCCGTTAGCCAGTGGA
>NZ_JBEYYT010000074.1:0-923 GCF_040645715.1 Spirillospora sp. NPDC046719
TCACGCAGTCCATGGTGGCGGCGGCGGCGCGCGGCAAGGGCCGGGCCGTTGCGCGCCCGGCGCGGCGGATCAGCCGTTGTCGACGGACGCGCCGCCCTTGCAGCCCGCGCCCGCGATGCCGACGACGGCGACGGCGTTGCCGCACACGTCGATCGGGATCGAGATCGGGGCGTTGATCTGGTTGCCGCCGAGGATGGAGAAGTTGCCACTGGTGTGGTTGCCGTTGAACTGGCCACCGTGGCCATGGCCCTTGCCATGACCGTGGCCGTGGTCCCAGCCCCCGGCGTACGCGGGGGCCGCGGCCAGAACCGAACCGGCGACCGCGAAACCGAGGATGCCGGTGGCGGCGAGCTTCTTGAACACGAGAGTCCTCCCGTACCGGGCCGAGGGCCCGAAGCGAATATTTCCAGAGCCCCCCTCAGAGGGCGTCGCGTACGGTAGTTACCCAGCTACTCTGCGGTAATCCAATAGGGCGGCCCAGCATGACGGCAAATAGTCACCAAGCAGTAATCACGGCGTTACAAAGAGTAACCGTTTTGCTCGCATTCGCCGGACCTGTCGCAAAGGTCGGCGCGACCACTCGCGCGCCGCCAGAAGCCCCACGTCGCCGAGATGGATCCAAAGCACGGCCCCGCCGACGCTTTCACGGCGCGAACCGCCCCGCGAAGCCGGGTTTCACCACCTGCGACCAGCCATAACAACTCCCCGCACTCAGAGAGAGCCACGTGCCGTCCGCCCCATCAGCAACGCCGAAACTCCAGCGGCCGACACGAGCGAAAGGCCGGCGCGAGCCAAAGCCCGGCGCCGGCAAGGCCGGTCCCAGCGAAAGGCCGGCATCGACGAGGGGCACCGGCCACACGAACGCGCCGGGGGCCCCCCACCGGCCACCGCCGCCGCGATGCCGGGCGCGTGCGCGCCCCGGG
>NZ_JBEYYT010000074.1:933-27144 GCF_040645715.1 Spirillospora sp. NPDC046719
CCCGCCGGCCCGGGTCGCCCCCACGGGCCGACCGGCGCTTCGATGCCGGGCCGTTGCGCGCCCGGCGCGGCCGATCAGCCGTTGTCGACGGACGCCCCGCCCTTGCAGTGGGCGGCCGCGATGCCGACGACGGCACCGACCGCGTTGCCGCAGACGTCGATCGGCACCGAGATCGGGATGTTGACCTGGTTGCCGCCCAGGATGGAGAAGTTGCCGCTGGTGTGGTTGTTGTTGAACTGACCACCGTGGCCGTGGCCATGGCCCTTGCCATGGCCGTGGTCCCAGCCGCCGGCGTACGCGGGCGCCGCGCCCAGGGCCGAACCGGCCACCGCGAAACCGATGATGCCGGTGACGACGAGCTTCTTGAACACGAGAGTCCTCCCGTACCGGGCCGACGGCCCGAAGCGAATGTTTCCAGAGCCCTCCGCAGAGGGCATCGCGTACAGTAGTTACCCTGATACTCTCAGCTACGAGACCGGTGCGGCCCAGCACGACGGCAATTGGTCACCATAAAATGATCATGGACCTACCAAGCGTCGCCGCTTTGACCGCTTTTCACCAGGCCTGTCTCGTAGGCGAACACCACCGCCTGCACCCGGTCCCGGAGCCCCAGCTTCATCAGGATCCGGCCCATGTGCGTCTTCACCGTCGCCTCCGAGACGAAGAGCCGGCCCGCGATCTCCGCGTTCGACATCCCCCGCGCCACCAGCCGTAGCACCTCGCCCTCCCGCTCGGTCAGGCTCTCCAGCGCGCCGCTCGCCCTCTGCTCGCTGTCCGGCAGGTGCAGCGCGAACCGGTCGAGGAGCCGCTTGGTGGTGCTCGGCGCCACCACCGCGTCCCCCGAGTGCACCGCCTTGATCGCCTCGATCAGCTGCGCCGGGCCCGCGTCCTTCAGCAGGAACCCGCCCGCGCCCGCCTTGATCGCCGCGAACGCGTACTCGTCCAGGTCGAACGTGGTCAGGATGATCACCTTCGGCGCCCCGTCCCCACCGTGGCCGCCCCCGGCGCGACCGGACCCGCCCCACTCGCCCGACACCACCCGCCGCGTCGCCTCGATGCCGTCCATCCGCGGCATCCGGACGTCCATCAGCACCACGTCCGCCGCCGTCGTCCGCAGCAGGTCGAGGGCCTGCTGCCCGTCCCCCGCCTCACCCACCACCACGATGTCGGGCTGCGCGTCCAGCACCATCGTGAAGCCGGCCCGCACCAGCTCCTGGTCGTCCACCAGCACGACCCGGATCGGCCCGGCGTCCAGTTCGTCGTCCATCTCCATCACGTCTCTCCTCACAGCGGACTCGGTCCCGCGGCACGCCTGGCGCCCGCCCTCCACGTCCTACGCTCCCACCCGAACGCCCCGCTCCCACCCAACGCCGCCCACGCAGTCACACCCCGCCCCCACCCGGTCACACCCCAGTGCGCGCGGCATGACCGGTGGCGTGCCGAGTGACCTGTGGCGTGACCGTGGGGGCGGTGGCGTGGTGGGCCACGCCACAACTCACGCGGGCCGCCGCCGCTCACGCAGAACACCGTCCCGTCACGCTGGCACCACCGCTCACGCAAAGCCCGTCGCGAACTGTCACGCAAAGACCAGAGTCACGCAGAAGACCACTGTCACGCCGCGTGCCACCGCTCACGCAGAACACCACCCGTCACGCCGCATGCCGCCGCTCCCGCAGGACGCCACCGGCCACGCAGTCACGCCACCCTCCACGCGGGCACGCCACGGGCCACTCCGCACGGCGCCCCTCCCCACGGCGACACTTCGGGCGGCGCCGGTCACGCCGCCACTCCCCACGCCGCCGCTTTGGGCGGCGCCGGTCACGCCGCCACTCCGCACGGCGCCACTCCGCACACCGTCACTCCGCACGCCGCCGCTCCCCACGCCGCTACTTCGCGCGGCGCCACTTCGGGCGGTGCCGGTCACGGCGCCGCTCCGCACGCCGCCACTCCCCACGCCGCTACTTCGGGCGGCGCCGGTCGCGGCGTCGCCGACTGCGTGGGCATGGCGTCGGTCACGCGGCTTCTCCCGTCGGGATCCGCGCGACCACCTCGAAGCCTCCGCCGGGGCACGGATGGGCGTGGACGCTGCCGCCGTACACCGCCGCGCGTTCCCGCATCCCCGCGAGCCCGTGGCCCCGTCCGTCGTCGGCCGCCGCCGCCCCGCGCCCGTCGTCGTGCACTCGCACCTCGACCGCGTCCCCCGCGTACCGGAGCCGGACCGTCGCGGCCACGCGCGGACCGCCGTGCTTGAGGGTGTTGGTCAGCGCCTCCTGCACGATCCGGAACACCGTCAGCTGCCGGCCCTCCGACATGTCCGGCGGCGAACCGGCGACCTCGTACGTCACCGGCAGTCCGGACGAGCGCACCTGCTCGACCAGGTCGTCCAGCTGCGCCACGCCCGGCTGCGGCGCGTACGCCCCCGCGTCGTCGCTCTCCCGCAGCACCCCGAGCAGCCGCCGCATCTCCGCCAGCGCGTTGCGTCCCGTCTGCGAGATCGTCTCCAGCGCCTGCCGGGCCCGGCCCACGTCCGTGTCGATCGCGAACGACGCGCCGTCCGCCTGCACCACGATCACGCTGACGTTGTGCGCCACCACGTCGTGCAGCTCCCGCGCGATCCGGGCCCGTTCCGCCGCCATCGCCATCTTCACCTCGGCGTCGCGCTCCTGCTCGAGCCGTGCCGCCCGCTCCTCCAGCGAGCTCAGGTAGGCCCGGCGCGTCCGGATGTGCAGCCCGAGGATCCACACGCCCGCCACCAGGGCCGACAGCATCAGCAGCGTCGACCGCTGATCGGCAGGCCCGGACGCGTACCGCAGCGCCGCCATGACCGCGCCCAGCTCGGCGGTCAGCGCCGCCGCCAGCCCCCAGCGGAACGTGAAGTCCGCCGCGACGGTGTACAGGCCCATCAGGACGGCGATGTTCGCCGGGATCGGGACGATCCCCGCGACGCACTGGACGCAGCAGATCAGCGCCACCACGGCGAAGACCGTCCGCGGGAACGTCCGCCGCATCACCAGCGGCGCGACGAGCCCGACCGTCAGCGCCAGGTACTCCAGCCTCGGCACGGCCTGCGCGTCGCCCAGCCACGCGGGGAGGGAAAGCAGCACGACCGGGGCCGCGAAAAAGGCGTCGACCAGGGGTTTCCTGCCGCGCAGCCAGTCCCAGAACCTCCCGACCATGCGCACAGCGTATGTACCGCCAGGTCAGCCCGGGATCAGCCGCAGGTCGGACCGCCGTCCACCGCAGGGATGGTCCGGCCGCGGCGGGGACCGCCCGGCGGCCGCCGCACGGTAACGTCACGGTCGTGGAGGCGTTGGTTACCGAGTGGCTGACATGGCGCACCGCGATGGAGCGGGCACTGTACGGGGAGGGCGGCTTCTACCGTCGGGGTGAGCGCCCCGCCGAGCATTTCCGCACCTCGGTGCACGCCTCGCCGCGCTTCGCCGCCGCGATCGCCCGGCTCCTGATCGACGTCGACACCGCCCTCGGCCACCCGGATCGCCTCGACCTCGTCGACATCGGCGCCGGCTCGGGCCGCCTGCTCGCCAACATCCTGGCCGGTCTGCCGTCCGGCATCACCTCCCGCCTCGCGCCCACCGCCGTGGAGATAGCACCACGCCCCTCCGACATTCCGGCGTCCGTCACCTGGCGCGCCGACCTCCCCGACCGCATCACCGGCCTCGCCGTGGCCAACGAGTGGCTCGACAACATCCCCCTCGACGTCGTCGAGCGCACCCCGGACGGCATCCGCACCGTCCTGGTCGATCCGTCCAGCGGCGGCGAGCGCCCCGGCGCCGAGCCGTCCGCCGAGGACCGCGACTGGATGGACCGCTGGTGGCCCCTCCGCGAGCCCGGCGACCGCGCCGAGATCGGCCATCCGCGCTGCGCCGCGTGGGCCTCGGTGATCGGGCGCCTCGACCGGGGCCTCGCGATCGCGGTGGACTACTCGCACGCCCGCGACTCGCGCCCCCCGTACGGCACCCTCACCGGCTACCGCGACGGCGCCACGGTCCCGGCCGTCCCGGACGGCTCGTGCGACGTGACGGCGCACGTGGCCCTGGACGCCTGCACCACCGCGGGCGAGCGGGCCGGCGCCACGTCCACGCTCCTCACCACCCAGCGCGCCGCCCTCCTCGCCCTGGGCCTGTCGGGCGCCCGACCGCCCCTGGCGATGGCCCACACCGACCCGCGCGGGTACGTCGCCGCCCTGTGCCGCGCCGGTGAGGACGCGGAGCTCCTCGACCCGTCCGGCCTGGGCGGTTTCGGATGGCTCGCGCAGACCGTCGGCATCCCGCTGCCGCCGTCCCTGTCCTCACCACCCGCGCCCTGACCTGCGATCTCGCCCCTACCTGCCAGGCGCCCGCACGGCGAAACCACTACTGACGAGCCCCCTCCTACCAACCGCGCTCCCGGCAGACCGTCCAGCGCCACAGGCGGAGGGCGCTCAACCCACCACGGCGCTCAGCACTCGACGTGCAGTGCCTGAAGCCCGCGCAGGACGAACCCGGGCTTCCACTCCGGCTCGGAGACCAGACGGAGTCCCGGTGCCAGCCGGAGCAGCGCCGACAGCGACTCGGCCAGCTCGATCCGGGCCAGCGGGGCGCCCAGGCAGTAGTGGATGCCGAGGCCGAACGTGATGTGCGGGTTCGGGTCCCGGGCGAGGTCGAGCCGGTCGGGGTCGGCGAAGACGGCCGGGTCGCGGTTGGCGGAGGCGAACTGCAGCGCCACCTCGGCCCCGCGCGGGATGTCCACGCCCGCCACGGTGATGTCCTCCAGCACCCACCGCTCGAACATCGGCGCCGGAGTGTCGTACCGCAGCAGCTCCTCGACGGCCGTGGGGACGAGCGACGCGTCCCCGCGCAGCCGCTCCAGCTCGCCGGGGTTGCGGAACAGCGCCCACCAGCCGTTGCCGGTCGCGTTGACCGTGGCCTCGTGGCCCGCGTTGAGCAGCAGGACGCAGGTGCCGATCAGCTCGTCCTCGGTCAGCCGGTCCCCCTCGTCGACGACCTGGGCGAGCGCGCTGATCAGGTCGTCGCGCGGCTCCCGGCGCCGCGACCGGGCCAGGTCCCGCAGGTAGTCGGAGAACTCCACCGCGGCCCGGACGGCCGTCCGCTGCACCTCCTCCGGCGGGTTCAGCTCGTACATGCCGCAGATGTCGGCGGACCAGGGACGCAGCAGCGGCCGGTCCGCCACAGGCACGCCGAGCATCTCCGCGATCACGTTGACCGGCAGCGGCTCCGCGACCTCGGCCAGCAGGTCACCGCCGCCCTTGGCGGCGAGCGTCCCGGCCAGTTCCCCGGCCAGTCTCCGGATCGTCGGCCGCAGCCCTTCGACCATCCGCGCGGTGAACGCCTTGGACACCAGCCGCCGCAGCCGCGTGTGGGTGGGCGGCTCGACGTCGAGCATCCCGGCCCGGATGAGGTCCCAGAACGGCTTGAGGAACTCCGCCTCCGGCTGCTGCCCGAACTCCTCGTGCCCGGCCACGTGCAGGTAGGAACGGCCGAGCCGCCGGTCGCGCAGCAGCGCGTCGACGTCCGCGTACCGGCTGATCACCCACTGGCCGGTCGGCTCGTGGAAGAACGCCGGCCGTTCCTCCCGCAGCCGCGCGAACACCGGATACGGATCCGCCACGAATCCCGGCGCCCACGGCTCATACCCCAAATCGCTCATCCACCGACAATACGACCAGCACCCCACCCCAGAGCGAGCCCGAACGAACCACAACGACCGCGGCCGGACGCGCACGAACAGGCCAGTGGGCGGGGTGAGAGCGGGCGGGTCAGGGGGTGCGGAGATGGGTGAGGCTTTCTGGGCTCAGGTGGCGGGCCAGGACGTCGAGGGCGTTCGTCACCTCGGCGAGGTGCTCGCTTCCGCCGAGGGCCGCCGCCAGGGCGGCGTCGATGGTGGTGGCGCGCACCTCGGCCACGCGTTCGGACACCTCGTCGGCCTTGCGGACCAGGGAGCGGCGGCGGTCGCCCGGGTCGGGGGCGGTCACCACCGAGCCGGTCTTCCTGAGCCGCGCGACCGCCGTGGAGACCTGGCTCTGCGGTAGCCCGGTCCGCTCGGCGATCTCCCCGATGGCGCTGTCCGGATGGCCGACGATGTCGCTCAGCACGATCAGGACCGCGCGGGTCCCGCCCGCCGGGCCGCCGCGCGGCGCCGGCATGGCCTCCTCGCCGATCTTCATCAGCGTCCGTCCCAGCAGGAACAGCTCGACTCCGTTCACCCTCCCAACTTACATCTGGACAGATGTATCTATTTCGATGTATCTATAGAGATGTGTTCACCGACCGCCGGTGAGCCGACCGATGCGGAGGACGACGGATGAACGCGACCAAGACCGCGATGCTGCAGGTGCCCGGCGCCGAGGTGTACTACGAGGTCCGCGGGGACGGCCCGCTGATGGTCATCGGGCAGAGCGGCGAGGGGGACGCGCGCCGGACCGCCGACCTGGTCGACCGCCTCGCCGAGCACTACACGATGGTCACCTACGACCGCCGCGGCCTCTCCCGGACGCGGGTGGAGGACCCTTCAGTCCCGGTGACGCCCGCCATGCACGCCGAGGACGTCCACCACCTGCTCTCCGCGCTGACCGACGAGCCCGCCCTCATGCTCGGCTGCAGCCTCGGCGCCCTCTACGGTCTGCACCTGGCCGCAGCGCACCCGGGCCAGCTCGCCGCCCTCATCGCCCACGACCCCGCGACCCCTGGCCTGCTGAAGGACCACGACCGGGCCGACATCGAACGCCGGCTCGGCGAGATCGAGGCCGCGTACCGGGCGGACGGCTGGCGCGCCGCCGTGCCGCTGGCCGCCGCGCTCACCGGTCTCGACCCGGCCCGGATCGAGACGGAGGCCGGGGTCATCGCCGCTCCGATGACCGAGGAGCGCGCCGCCAACTTCGGCTACTACCTGGCCAACGACATCCCCCAGTGCCGCGTGGACACGCTGGGCGCCGCGGAGGTCCGCGCCGCCGCCGCGCACACCCGGATCATCCCCGCCGCCGGTAAGGACTCCAAGAACGCGTGGAACCACCAGTGCGCCGTGGAACTGGCGGCGCTGCTCGGGCGCCCGGTCGAGGAGCTCCCGGGCGGCCACAACGGCAACACCTCGTTCCCCACCGGCTTCGCCGCACGCGTCCACGAACTGTTCACGCCGACCTCCTGATCCGCCGATCGGCTCCGCCCTCCGGGCGGAGGGCCGCCGCCCTTCGCCGCTGCGAGGGGGACGACCGCCACCCATGCTCGACGGCGCAGAACGGTCAGGAAAGGCGAACGTGATTCTGTGGATAACCGGTCAGCGCGCGGCCCAGTGGGCCGGGTCCCCTGCGGTGCTGCGGGCGGCCTGGGCGCGGCGCGCCTCAGACTCGACGATCACCCGGGCCTCGCCGACCTCCCGGTCGGCGGCCGCCACCTTCACCGGTCCCGGCGGCGCGTCCACGTGGACGGTGGCCAGCCCGAAAACGCGCTGCACCGGGTTCATGGTCAGGCGGACGCTCTGCGCGCGCGCGTGCGCGATCACGTCCGTGCGGCGGCACGGCCACCCGTGCCGGGCCACGAACACCACGTCGTCGGCTCCGGCCCCGTCCGCCCGGTCGATCGCGATGGCCTTCGACGAGGCGGGGACGAGCGGCACCGCGTCCACATGCGTGCCGGGGAAGACCTGCGTGACCAGGTGCATGGCGACGTGCCTCGGCGCGATCGGCAGCAGCGTCGAGGACAGCGCCTCCCGCTCCCCCGCGTAGCCGGCGACGGTCACCTCGACGCGGGCCCACCCGATCTTCCGCCAGATGGCGGGCTCGACGATGCTGACGGCCTGGATGCGGCCCGGCGGGAGCGTCTGCATCCGTGTCTCGAGCAGCCCGTACCGCAGCCGTATCCCGTCCGGTGACATCGCGACCGTGAAGTTGGCGTACATCACCAGCGGCGCGATGACGGCGCGGATGAGCCCGAGCACGATGGGCAGCGTGACCGCCAGGATGCCGCCCTCGGCGTACACCACGAGGAAGACCAGGCTCGCGAAGAAGAGGATCCCCGTGCCGAGCACGGGCAGGCGGAGGATCAGCGAGGCGAGGAGGTTCCCGAAGGGGACGCGCCACATGTGCCGTTCCGGCGCCTCGGGCGTGGTCCCCGGGAGACCCGCCGCGCGCGCGAGGAGTTCGGCGCGCAACTGCTGGGCGGAGTGGCGTCCGAGGTAGCGCAGCGCGATCTCGCTCTGCTCCCCGCCCGCGAGTTCGACCCGGACCTCCGCCAGGGAGAACACCCGCGTCACGAGCGGACGGACGACGTCGATGGCCTGGATGCGCGAGAGTGGGATGCGGCGCTTGCCCTTGCGGATCAGGCCCGTCTCCACCACGAGGTCGTCGCCGTCGATGCGGAAGCGCAGGCCCAGCCATGTCCACAGGCCGGAAACGGCGGCGATCACCGTCATGGGGAAGGACACGGCGAAGAACCGCGTCAGCACGGCGGGCGTGAGCTCCAGCGTGACGCCGCCGCTCGTCTGGGTCAGCAGCAGCGGGAAGCCGAGCAGGACGAAGTAGACGACGAGGAACACGAACGCGCGCAGCGGTGCCGTCGCCCAGTGCAGCCGGTGCGTGCCCTCGGAGAACCGGACCGGCGGCGGTGGCGGCCGGTATCCGGGCGGCGGTCCGTACGCTTGGGGCGGCCCATAAGGCGGTCCGGGCCGACCGTACGGGCCAGGGGGCGGCCCGTACGGAGGACGAGGCGGCCCGTAAGGACCCGGCGGTTGCGGCCCATAGGGACCGGACGGTCCGTACGGGCGGCCATGGCCGCCGGGAGGCGGACCATAGGGGCCGTTCATAGGCCCATGCTCCGTGCCTCGCCCTTCTGGGCGAGTCGATCGCGCAGATGTGCGGCCTCCATGGCGGGCAGGCCGGGAATGGCCGCGTCCGTCGCCGCGGCCGCGGTGTGCATGCGCACCGTGGCGATCCCCATCCAGCGCTCAAGGAGACCCGCGGTCACGTCCACGAACTGCATGCGGCCATAGGGGACGACGATGAGCCGCTTGACGAACACGCCATGGGTCACCACGAGGTCGTCGGAACGCTCGACGTAACCGAAGGACCGGCGGTCGAGCTCTGCCATGACCCACGTGACGATGGTGACCAGCACTACCGCGGCGAGCCACATCACGGCGGCCACCGCGCCTCCGTTGCGCCACACCAGGAACGCGCCCACGGCACCGATGGGAACCGCCCACAGCACGGCGGTGAGGAGCCTGTGCGGTGCGTGCCGCGCGGAGATGGTCGCCCACTGGAGGCCCCCGCCGGGGGCGAACGCCTCGTCGGCCCGGTACGTCGGAGGCACCGAGGCGGGCGGGCCCGGGTGCTGCTGCGGCTGCGGACCGCCGCCGGGCGGCACCTGCCCGCCCGCGCCGGGCACGAAGTCGGGCCGGCCAGGCGGCGGGCCCGCAGGGTCCTGCGGGTGGCCGCCCTGTCCCGGCCCGGACGGCGCGGGAGGGTGCGCCGCGTCCTGGTATCCAGGCTGCGCGGCGGGCTCGTACGGCGGTTCGCCTTGGCTCGGGTTCATCGCCCCCTAGTCAACCGGATAACGGCCGCCGCTCGCCATGGGACCATGAAGCGGTGATCGGAGCGGCGGAGACGCGACCATGACCACCGAGCGGATAGTCGGGATCGGTGCGGGCGCCAAGGAGCTCGCCACCGAGGACATGACGTTGAACATCGGCCCCCAGCACCCGTCCACGCACGGGGTGCTGCGGCTGCGGCTGACCCTGGACGGGGAGCGGATCTCGGGGGCCGAGCCCATCATCGGCTACATGCACCGGGGCGCCGAGAAGCTCTTCGAGGTGCGGGACTTCCGGCAGATCATCGTGCTGGCCAACCGGCACGACTGGCTCTCGGCGTTCTCCAACGAGCTCGGCGTGGTGCTCGCCGTCGAGCGGATGCTCGGCATGGAGGTGCCGGTCCGCGCGGTGTGGACGAGGACGCTGCTGGCCGAGCTCAACCGCGTCCTCAACCACCTCATGTTCCTCGGCTCCTACCCGCTGGAGGTAGGCGCGATCACGCCGATCTTCTACGCGTTCCGTGAGCGCGAGACGTTGCAGCGGGTGATGGAGGAGGTGTCCGGCGGCCGCATGCACTACATGTTCAACCGCGTCGGGGGCCTGAAGGAGGAACTCCCCGCCGGTTGGACGGCGCGCGCGCGGACCGCCGTCTCCGAGGTGCGCTCAAGGATGGGCGACATCGCCGACCTCATCATGGGCAACGAGATCTTCCGCGCGCGCACACGCGGCGTCGGGGTGCTCACCCAGGAACAAATTCTTCAGTACGGCGTGTCGGGCCCCATCGCGCGGGCGTCCGGTCTCGATTTCGACCTGCGCCGGGACGAGCCGTACCTCGCCTATGGGGAACTCGACGTGCCGGTGGTCACCCGGCAGGAGGGCGACTGCCTCGCCCGCTTCGAGTGCCTGCTGGACCAGGTGTACGCGTCACTGGACCTCGCCGACGCGTGCCTCGACCGCCTCGGTGAACTGCCGCCGGGGCCCGTCAACCAGCGGCTTCCCAAGGTCCTCAAGGTCCCCGAGGGGCACACCTACGCCTGGACCGAGAACCCGCTCGGCATCAACGGCTACTACCTGGTGTCGCGCGGCGAGAAGACGCCGTGGCGGATGAAGCTGCGGTCCGCGTCGTTCAACAACATCCAGGTGCTGGCCGAACTGCTGCCCGGCAACCTGGTCGCCGACATGATCGCGATCCTCGGCTCGATGTTCTTCGTCGTCGGCGACATCGACAAGTAGCGATGGGCAAGTAGCGGCACCCTGTCGGGGACCGCCGCAGGAGCTCACGCCCTACGCCCTGGAGGCGTTCCTGTCGCGCTCCTCCTCGTCGGGGTCCTTGGGCACACGGCACGCGTACTCCAGGAAGAACGCCGCGCCCACCAGCACCACGGCCGCCAGGAACGTGCCCACGCTGACGAAGAAGTCGTGGCGCGGGGTCGACTTGTCCAGCGAGTCCGCCAGGCTGGCGGCGAAGCCGCCGAAGACGCCGGCGATGAGCGCGGCAGTGTGCGCGCTGGCCTTCCCCAGGGCCGCCATGCGCGCGACCACAAGGGGCTCCACCGGCTTGGTGTTCGGCTTGCGGCGGATCCGGCGCAGCAGGTTGTAACCGGTGAAGGCCTCGCCGAGCGCCAGCAGCAGCAGTGTGGGCACCGCCGTCCACGGCAGGGGCGGCAGCGACACGTACGCGGAACGCAGCACCGCCCAAGTGATCACCGCGACGACGATCACCAGGGCGACGAGGAAGAGCGGGCGGGAGGGTCTCATGCAGGCTGCTGCAGGGTCAGGTCGTCCCGGCGGCGAACGGCCGAAGGGCCCCCTTCCGCCTGCTTGGCCTCGGCCAGGTCGCCGACGCGGCCGTGCCCCGGCAGGAGCACGTCCGGCTCGATGTCGGCCCACGGCACGAGCACGAACGCCCGCTCGTGCGCGCGCGGGTGCGGGAGGGTGAGGTCGGGGCGGTCGGACGAGATGTCACCGAACACCACGATGTCGATGTCCAGCGTGCGCGGCCCCCAGCGGACCTCGCGGACGCGGCGCAGGGAGTTCTCGATGTTGAGGACGCGCTCGAGAAGGTTCTCCGGCGCGAGCCTGGTGTCGGCCACCACGACGATGTTCAGGTAGTCGCCCTGTTCCGGGAGCGTCTCCCCGGGCGGCGCGAACGGGGCCGTCTCGTAGACCGGGGAGCAGGCCACGAACTCCAGGCCGGGGGCGTCGAACAGCGCGTCGACCGCCTCCTGGAGGTTGTCCAGGCGATCGCCGAGGTTGCTGCCGAGCGAGAACACGACGCGGTGCGCGACCAGCATGTGGCCGCCGGTCGCGGTGCGATCGGGCATGCGGTCTGACGCTGTCATGGGCGACTCCTCCTGATCTTCACGGCGACGTCCGTGAAGGGATGCGGCACCGGGGCGCTCGGCTTGTGGACGGTGACCTCGACCTCCACCACCGCCGGGTCCTCCAGACATATCTTCGCGAGCCGGTCGGCCAGCGTTTCGATCAGGTCGACGGGCTCGCCCTCGACGGCCGCGACCAGCCGGCCGGCCAGCGTGCCGTAGTCGACGGTACGCGACAGGTCGTCCGTCTCCGCCGCGGGGCGGGTGTCGAGGCCGAGCGACGCGTCGACGACGAACTCCTGCCCGAGTTCGCGTTCCGCCGGCAGCACTCCGTGCCGCCCCCGGGCCCGCAGGCCGCGCAGTTCTATGCGGTCCAGTTCCATGCGGTCCAGACTCATTCTTCCTCTGCATCCGCGGGAGTGAGGACGGGCGAGCCGTGGTGCAGCAGCAGCCGCCACTGCCCGTCGACGCGTACGAACAGTTTCGTGGCCACGATGCTCCCTCCCGCGAGGAAACCGGCCTCGGTGTCCTCGTCCGCGGTGAGGACGTTCTCCTTGCACGTGACCACGGCGTGGTCGCCGTAGACGTCCGTCTCGACGTCGGTCAGCACGAACTGGATGTAAGTGGTGTTGGCCATGATGAGCGCCCACGACCGGAGGACCTCCTCGCGCCCGCGCAGCATCGTCCAGCCCGGGTGGACGCAGGAGACGCCCGCCGCGTAGGGGCCCTCCGCCCACACGTCGGACATGCGGTCGAAGTCCCCCGCTTCGAAGGCGGCGTAGAACTCGGCGTGGACCTCTTCCAGGTCGGCGCGGTTCACTGCACGGCTCATCGCTGGTCGCCTCCGGGGTGCATGGGACGGGCGGCCTCGATCGCGGCCGCCACGCGTACGGCGTCCACGTTCGGACGTACCCGGTGCACGCGGACGCACCACGCGCCGGCGGTCGCGGCGAGGGCCGTGACGGCGACGGTGGCGTCGTCGCACTCGGCGAACGGGCGGCGCGTCCCGTCCGGCTCGGCCAGCAGGGTCGTGAAGAAGCTCTTGCGGGAAGCGCCCACGAGAAGGGGGTAGCCCGTACCGACGAACTCGTCCAGGTGGGCCAGCAAGGCCCAGTTGTGCCCGGCGGTGGGGCTCTTGGCGAACCCCAGCCCGGGGTCGAGGACGACCATCGACGGGTCGACGCCCTCCCGCAGGACCGCGTCGACGCGGTGCAGCAGTTCCTCGCGCACTTCGCGGACCACGTCCGCGTAGACGGACCGGGTCTGCATGTCGTGGCTGTGGCCGCGCCAATGCATCACCACGTAGGGCACGTTGGCGGCGGCCACCACACGGGGCATGTCCGGATCGGCCAGGCCGCCGCTCACGTCGTTCACGAGACGGGCGCCCACGGAGACAGCGGCCTCCGCCACCTCCGCGCGCATGGTGTCGACACTGACCGGAACATTCTCTTCCGTGAGCGCCTTGATGACGGGCACCACGCGGCGGAGTTCCTCGTCCAGCGACACCCGCTGCGCCCCTGGGCGCGTGGACTCCCCGCCCACGTCGACGATGTCGGCGCCCTCGGCGACGAGATCCAGGCCGTGCCTGACGGCCTTCTCCGGATCGAACCAGCTCCCCCCGTCGGAGAACGAGTCCGGGGTGACGTTGACCACGCCCATGACGAGGCATCGCCCCGGCTGGGGCAGCCCCGGAACGGCGGCACTGGTCATACAACAACCCTATGCCTTGCCTGCACCCCTTCAGATCGTCGCCCTAGGCCGCTCTAGCCCCGTCCTAGGCGCGCTCTAGGCGACGCGGGCGCACCCGCGGCCGCACGGCCGGCGGCCGTCGTCTCGCGACGGCGCTCACGCCCCGGCCGCCCGTCGCCGCTCACCCATCACACGCTGAACGGGCCTCAGCGCGACGCTGAGGCCCGTTCGGACGTTCTGGGGATTCGAGATGCGGACGAGGGTCAGGGGCGGCCCAGGATCAGGCTCATCGCCTCGCCGCGGGTCTCCGCATGATCGCGGAAGTCACCGCGCACCGCCGAGGTCACCGTCTTGGCGCCCGGCTTGCGCACCCCCCGCATGGTCATGCACAAGTGCTCGGCCTCGATCACGACGATCGCCCCGCGCGGCTCCAGCACCCGCATCAGCGCGTCCGCCACCTGGCTCGTCAGCCGCTCCTGCACCTGCGGGCGACGCGCGTACACGTCGACCAGCCGGGCGAGCTTCGACAGGCCGGTGATCTGCCCCTTCTTGTTGGGCGTGTACCCGACGTGCGCCACCCCGTGGAACGGCACCAGGTGGTGCTCGCACACGCTGTACACCTCGATGTCCTTCACCAGGACCATTTCCTCATGGTCGGCGTCGAACACCGTCGTCAGCGCGTCCTCGGGCCGCTGGCGCAGCCCGGCGAACTGCTCGGCGTACGCGCGCGCGACGCGCGCCGGCGTGTCGCGGAGCCCGTCGCGATCGGGGTCCTCCCCGATCGCGAACAGGATCTCGCGCACCGCCTTCTCGATCCGCGCGTGGTCGAACCCCGGAGGGTCCTCCCGCACGGGCTCTTCGTCGTAGGGGATGGCCAAGGCGGTCAGCTTTCGCCCGGGGCCGGGTCGGCGGACTCGGAGGTGACGCCGCCGCCCTGGCCGTTGTTCTTGGTCAGGTCGGTCACGTCCTGCGGGCCCAGCAGAGCCAGTTCCTTGGGCGTGAGCACCGGCGGGCGGTCCGACGGGAGGCGCTTGCCGTAGCCGGTGTAGGAGTTCTGGTGCGGCCGCTTCTGGATCGGAGCGAAGATCTGCAGCACCTGCTCCTTGGAGAGGGTCTCCTTCTCCATGAGGTTGACCACCAGGTCGTCCAGGACGTCCCGGTACTCCATGAGGATCTCCCACGCGGTGTCGTGGGCGGCCTCGATGTAGCGGCGCACCTCGTCGTCGATCGCGGACGCGATGTCCTCGGAGTAGTCCCGCTCGTGGCCCATGTCGCGGCCGAGGAAGACCTCGCCCTGCCCGGTGCCGAACTTGCGGGCGCCGAGGCGCTCGCTCATGCCGTACTCGGTCACCATGTTGCGGGCGATGGAGCTGGCCTTCTCGATGTCGTTGGCCGCGCCCGTGGTGGGCTCGTGGAAGACCAGTTCCTCCGCGGTACGCCCGCCCAGCAGCATGGCCAGCTGGTCGGTCATCTCCGAGCGCGTGGTGAGGAACTTGTCCTCCATCGGCAGGGTCATGGTGTACCCCAGCGCGCGCCCGCGCGGGAGGATCGTCACCTTGTGCACGGGGTCGGAGTTCGGCAGCGCGTGCGCCACCAGCGCGTGCCCGCCCTCGTGGTAGGCGATGATCTTCTTTTCCTTCTCCGACATCACCCGGGTCTTGCGCTCCGGCCCGGCCATGACGCGGTCGATGGACTCCTCGAGGGTGTCCATGTCGATCAGCTTGCGGTCGAAGCGCGCGGTCAGCAGCGCCGCCTCGTTGATCACGTTCGCGAGGTCCGCGCCGGTGAAGCCCGGGGTGCGGCGCGCGATGACGTCCAGGTCGACGTCCGGGGCGAACGGCTTGCCGCGGCCGTGCACCCGGAGGATGCCCTTGCGGCCCTCCAGGTCGGGACGGTCCACGGTGACCTGCCGGTCGAACCGGCCGGGACGCAGCAGCGCCGGGTCCAGGATGTCGGGGCGGTTGGTCGCCGCGATCAGGATCACGCCGCCCTTGACGTCGAAGCCGTCCATCTCGACGAGCAGCTGGTTCAGCGTCTGCTCGCGCTCGTCGTGGCCGCCGCCGAGGCCCGCGCCGCGGTGCCGGCCGACGGCGTCGATCTCGTCGATGAAGATGATCGAGGGGGCGTTGGTCTTGGCCTGCTCGAACAGGTCGCGCACCCGGGAGGCGCCGACGCCGACGAACATCTCGACGAAGTCGGAACCGGAGATCGAGTAGAACGGCACCCCCGCCTCGCCGGCCACCGCGCGCGCGAGGAGCGTCTTACCGGTGCCGGGCGGGCCGTACAGCAGCACGCCCTTGGGGATCTTCGCGCCGATCGACTGGAACTTCGCCGGGTTCTGCAGGAAGTCCTTGATCTCTTCCAGCTCCTCCAGGGCCTCGTCGGCCCCGGCCACGTCGGCGAAGGTGGTCTTCGGGGTGTCCTTGGTGATGAGCTTGGCCTTGGACTTGCCGAAGTTCATCACCCGCGAGCCGCCGCCCTGCATCTGGTTCATGATGAACAGGAAGATCAGCACGATGACCACGATGGGCAGCAGGCTGAACAGCAGGTTCAGGAAGAAGCTCTGCTTGGGGACATCAACGTTGTAGCCGCCGGGCAGCTTGCCCGCGTCGGCCTGCTTCTGCAACTGGTTCTGCAACTGCAGGCCCTGGCCGTCGACCCAGGAGGCCTGCTGCTGCTTGCCGTTCTTGAGCGTGACCTCGATCCGCTGGTCCTTGTCCACGATCTTCGCGGACTTCACCTGTCCGGCGTCGATCTCCTGGACCACCTTGGAGGTGTCGGTCTTCTCGAACGAACGGCCGGGGTTGACGCCCCACATCACCAGGGCGACCAAGAGGCCGAACAGCAGGATCCACAGCAGCGGCCCGCGAAAATAGCGCTTCACGTCCATTTATCCGGTTACCCCTACGGGGCCCGTCCCTCCTGACCAACGTCTGTGTGCGATCCTCGCCCGTCCCGGGGGGCGGACGCCACTGCGACCAGCAAGGCCCGTCGCCCGGGGCTCCGGACCCACCGAGGCGGTCTCCCTCACATGGCTCCCTGACCCGAGGGCCCGGGATAGTGACGGTACACCGCAGGGCACAGGAGACGCAGCCAGCGCCGATCTCCTGATCCTCTTCATATACCCGTCAACGACCTTTGCAACGATCCGTCACGGCCCCTTGTTCCCTGGGGGCTCCCAGGGAACTCCGGTAGACCGCGCACGGACAGGTTCAGGAGCCCTCCCCGCCGTACACATGGGGCGCCAAAGTCCCCACGAAGGGAAGGTTCCGGTACTTCTCGGCGTAGTCGAGCCCGTACCCGATGACGAACTCGTTGGGGATGTCGAACCCGATGTACCTGACGTCGAGGTCGGTCTTCACCGCCTCGGGCTTGCGCAGCAGCGCGCAGATCTCCAGGGACGCCGGGCCGCGCGAGCGCAGGTTGCTGACGAGCCACGACAGCGTCAGGCCCGAGTCGACGATGTCCTCCACGATGAGCACGTGGCGGTCGAGGATGTCGGTGTCCAGGTCCTTGAGGATGCGGACCACGCCCGACGACTTGGTGCCCGACCCGTAGGACGAGACGGCCATCCAGTCCATCGAGGCCGGCGTGTGCACCGCGCGCGCCAGGTCCGCCATGATCATGACGGCGCCCTTCAGGACGCCGACGAGGAGCAGGTCCCTGCCCTCGTAGTCGGCGTCGATCTGCGCGGCGAGCTCGCGCACCTTCGCCTGCAGGTCGGCCTCGGGGATCAGCACCTTCGCCAGGTCGTTGCCCAGGTCCTTCTCGTCCACAACCCCACCCTCATCGTTGTGACTCTTCGCCCGCCGCACGGAGCGGACGCCTTGCGCGACGGGCACGCCGTGTGACGAGACGCACACGGCGTGGTGTCAAACCGGGCCGAACAGCAGCCTCCCATACCGCCGGAACGCTCGAAGGCCCCCGGGCAGGTCGACGTGCCGCTGGCCGTGCCAGGCCGTGACCAGCCGATCCACTGCATCGACATGGACGGCCGCGAGCGTACCCGGTGGGCTGCCCGCTTTCACCGCGGCCATCCGCAAGACGCGGGTACGGACGGCTCTGGGCAGTTCTTCGAGGCCGTCCACACGGATCGCGACGGTGTGGCCTTCGTCATCGCGGTCGGATGCGTCGTCGTGGCCGGATGCGTCGTCGCGATCGGACGCGCCTGCCCCGTCGCGGTCGGAGGCGTCGTCGAGGAGTTCGTCGTAAGCGCGCGCGGCGAGACCGTCCAGGGTGTCGGCGTCGTCGCGCAGCATCCGGGCCGTTCGCGCCAGCGCCTCGGCCACGCCCGGCCCGATCGTCTCCTCCAGCACCGGCAGGGCCTGGTGCCGTACGCGCACGCGCGTGTAGGCGGGGTCGTCGTTGTGGGGGTCGTCCCAGGGCTCCAAGCCCATCGCCAGGCAGGCCCTGCGCATGGTCGCCCGGTCGAGTTCCAGCAGGGGCCGGAGATACAGAACATGGCCCCGCGCGGTCGGACGCTTGAGGGCTGGGGGCATTCCCGCCAGTGAGCGCGCTCCGGAGCCGCGTGCCAGCCCCAGCAGCACGGTCTCCGCCTGGTCGTCGCGGGTATGGCCCAGAAGGACCGCCGCCGCGCCGAGACGGTCTGCGGCACGGTCCAATGCCGCGTAGCGGGCGTTGCGGGCGGCGTTCTCCATGCCGCCCTCGCCGTCCACGGTGACCGCTACCGACCCGGCAGGGTCCAGCCCAAGGTCGGCGAGCGTCCGGACGACCGCGTCCGCGCGCGCGCCCGATCCGTCCTGTAGGCCATGGTCGATCGTGATGCCGCCTGCTTGGAGCCCCGCCCTGGGCGCCTCGAAGGCGAGGGCTCCCGCGAGCGCCAGTGAATCGGCACCGCCACTACATGCCACGAGCGTCATCGCACCAGCGGGCAGGTCGGCAAGGACGTGCCGCACCGCCCGCCGCACAGCCGCCACCGCCGGATCAGGCCCCATGGGAAACGTCTACCACCGGACGGCGGGGCATGGCGGAAGCGGTCTCGGCTCTCCTCGCCCGGTGGCCAGGCGGCTTGCGTGTCCTGCTATCGCGTCACGCCTCGCTGGCCTCGGGCGGGGCCACGTCGATGGCGCGCGGGCCGATGACCCGGTTCATCCACTCGGCCGGTTCCTTGATCTCGTCGTGCGTGGGCAGGCTCTCCGGGGACTGCCAGACCTGGTTGAACCCGGCCATGCCCGCCTCCGCGACGACCCGCCGGACGAACCGCGAACCCTCCGCGTACTGCTTCATCTTCAGGTCGATGCCGAGCAGGCGGCGGATCGTCTTGTCCAGCTTGGAGCCGCCGTCGCGGCGCCCCTGGAACCGGGAGCGGATCTGCTCGACCGAGGGCACGACCTCGGGACCGACCGCGTCCATGACGTAGTCGCCGTGCCCCTCGACCAGGGTCATCACCGCGGTGAGCCGGTCCAGGATCTTGCGCTGCTCGGGAGTCTGGATCGCGTCGATGAGGTTCGCGTCCCCGCCGCGCATCGCGTCGGCGACGGCCTCGGCGGCGTCCCGGATGCGGTCCAGCATCACGCCGGGGTCCAGGTCGGACGCCAGCAGGAACTGGGTCATCTGGTCCTGTACGTACTCGCGCAGCCACGGAACGCCGGTGAACTGGGCGCGGTGCGTCTCCTCGTGCAGGCACACCCACAGGCGGAAGTCGCGTGTGTGGACGCCGAGCTCCTGCTCCACATGGACGATGTTGGGCGCCACCAGAGTGAGGCGTCCGGTCGGCGCCTGCCCGGACGGGTCCGGCGGCAGGAACAGCTCGTACTGGCCCAGCACGCGGCTGGCCATGTAGGCGAGGATCGCGCCGACCTGCATTCCGGTCACTCGCGAACCGACCGCCTGCACGACCACATTGCCGGCGCCGCCCAGCGGGCCGGGGCCGCGGCGCTCGGTCATCTGCTCCATGAGCGGTTCCAGCACCACCCGGAAGCCGTCCACGTTGGCGCGGATCCATCCGGGCCTGTCCACGACCGTCGCCGGTGCCGGATCGAGCTCGGAGGCCATGCCCGTGAAGTCCCGCACGTGCCCGTGCGCGTCCCTGGACAGCTCGCGCAGCTCCGCCACGACCGCGCGGGCCTCCTCGTGGCTGACCTGCGGACCTGGACGCACCAGACGGGTTCCCGCCTGCACTGCGACGTTCCAGTCGATCATTGAGGCGCTCATGTGCTCCACCGTACTTTTCGGACACGGCGCCGGGGCGCCCCTGCACGATCGTTCAACGAACAACCGTTCTGGTTATCTCCCGTACGGCTCCGCCCACACTCCGGCGGGCGCCCGCAGGTGCGGACGATCAGCGGCCGCGGGCGGCCGCGCCTCAGCAGCCGCAGGTGGCGACGGCGGCTGCGAGCTGGTCGAGCTTGCCCGGATCCACCTGCCCCTTCCCGTCGCCCGCCATGAACGCGAACGTCAGCAGCCGGCCGTCGGCGTCGTAGGTGAGGCCGGCCAGGGTGCTGACCCCGGCCAGCGTGCCCGTCTTCGCGCGCACGACGCCCGCGGCGGCCTGGCTGGTGGCGAGCGTGTAGCGCGGCGGCCTCAAGGTTCCCGAGAACCCCGCTATGGGCAGGCCGGTGATGACCGAACGCAGCTGCGGGTGCGCGGGGTTCGCCGCGAGGGCGACGATGCGGGCGAGCGCGAGCGGCGTGATGCGGTTGCGCGGCGACAGGCCGCTGCCGTCGTTGACCGACACGCCCTGCGTGACGCCGAGCCTTGCGAGCGTCTGGCGCACCGCCTGCGCCCCGTCCACGAACGTGGCTGGACGCCCGAGCTTCATGGCCACCTGCCGGGCCACCGCCTCGGCCACGTCGTTGTCGCTCTCGGTCAGCAGATGCTCGATCAGCGCGGAGAGCGGCGGGGACTGGACCGCGCCCAGGCGCTGCGCCCCCTTCTGCGCGACGGTCCTACGCCCCGCCTTGGCCGCCACCCCGTTTCTGGTTAGGAAGCTCGCGAAGATGCTCGCGGCCGCTGCCGGCGGATCCGACACCCGCGCGCGCTTGGTCGGGTCCGCTGGGGAGACGCGTCCCTCGTCCACGGTCAGAGCGGTGACCGGCGCCAACTCGCCTTCCGGCAGATAGTTCGGCTTCCACCCGGCCGCTGTACGCGGCCCCTGGTACGCCGAGGCGTCGTAGTCCACGCGCACCCGCGTCACACCGGACGCCTTGAGCGCGGTGGCGGTCTGCTTCGCGAGGTCCAGCAGCGATGCGTAAGGCGGGTGGCCCTCGTCCGCGCGCGCGGGCAGGGCCGTCAAGGTAGGATCCCCGCCTCCGACGAGGACGATCCCGCCGCCGGTACCGCGCACGACCTGGGTGGTGATCCGGTGCGAAGGACCGACGGTGGCCAGAGCGGCGACGGTCGTCGCCAGCTTGGTCGTGGAGGCGGGTGTGGCGGGCTGGTCCCCGCGCTGCGCGAACAGCGTACGGCCGGTCTCCGCGTCCACGACCACGGCGTTGATCTTCGCCTTCGGGCCGCCGATGAGCGCCGCCAGCCGGCCCGACAGGGCTTGGGGGTTCGGCGCGCGCCCCCCGGCGGGATCGGCGGCGGGGATCCGGGCCGACGACCGCACCAGATCGCGCGCCGCGACGCCCGGCGGCTGCGGGGACAGGTGCCGGTCGGGTGTGAGTTTCACCACTGCCAGCCCCGCGCCGACGACGAAAACGTTAAGGAGGGACAGCGACAGTACGGCAAGGGCACGACCGCGTGCAGGCACGTGACCGCCCCTCTCCCACTCAGCACTCACCAACGTGCGACATCCTTATATAAGGGAACTCACCCCTGTGGGGGTCGGCCTCGCCCGCACAGACCCCCGAAAGACTATTCACTGCGACCGCGCAGGGAGCGGAGGACATCTTGGATTTCGACGTCACCATTGAGATCCCCAAGGGCCAGCGGAACAAGTACGAGGTGGACCACGAGACCGGCCGCATCCGGCTCGACCGCATGCTGTTCACCTCGACGCAGTACCCGGCCGACTACGGGTTCATCGAGAACACGCTGGGCGAGGACGGCGACCCTCTGGACGCGCTGGTGCTGCTCCAGGAGCCGACGTTCCCCGGGTGCCTCATCCGCTGCCGCGCGGTGGGGATGTTCCGGATGACGGACGAGGCCGGTGGTGACGACAAGGTCCTGTGCGTGCCCGCGACGGACCCGCGCATGGAGCACCTGCGCGACATCCACCACGTCCCCGAGTTCGACCGGCTGGAGATCCAGCACTTCTTCGAGGTCTACAAGGACCTGGAGCCCGGCAAGTCCGTCGAGGGCGCCAGCTGGGCGGGACGCGTCGAGGCCGAGGCCGAGATCGAGCGGTCCCGCAAGCGCGAGGCCGAAAAGGGCGGTCACTGAGCCGCGTCCGGGCACTCCCGGTCCCCCGCAGGGACCGGATCCGGAAGCCGCGCGACGGCGTAGATCCGCTCCCCGCCGTACGCGCCCCAGGATTCGCGTAGAGCCCTTCCGTACGGGTGACCGTACGGAAGGGCTCTCGCTTCCGTGCAGAGAGCGTTCGCCCCGGCGCGGGCCATGTGCGGTCACCTGCCTGTGCCATGCGGCGCCATGCTCAGCCCGCAGGACGGGTGGCTCCGATCAGATCACTCCGGTGGATGCTGGAAATGCGCACGCGCGCGCCCGTATAGGGCGCCTCCACCATCCGGCCGCCGCCGATGTAGACGCCCACGTGGTGGATGGTGTCGGGGTTCGAGGTGTCGGTGGCGAAGAACACCAGATCCCCCGGGCGGAGCCTGCGGACGGGGATGTGCGGCCCCGACGTCCACTGAGTGCCCGTCCAGTGGTCGAGCCGGATGCCCGCCTTGCTCCACGCGTACATGGCCAGGCCCGAGCAGTCGAAGCCGAGAGTGCCCGCCCCCTGGTCGACTCCTCGGCTGGGGCCGTCGTACGTCCCTCCGCCCCAGGAGTACGGGGTGCCGAGCCATTCGAGCGCCGCTCGCGCCACGGTCGCACCGCGCCGGACGACGTTCGCCGTTTCCAGGCCGGCCCGCGCCTTGCGATCCGCACGTGCCTCGAGCGCCCGTTCCCGCTCGCGCGCGAGTCGCTCCGCGCGCGCTTGGGCCGCGCCGAGCCGCTTCTCCAGCGCGCGCTTGCGGTCGGCGATCCGCCGGATGGACGCCTGTTGCGCCGCGACCGCCGCCTGAGCCTGCCCCTTCGCTACTTCCGCGCTCTTGGTCGCGGCCGTCTGCTCTTGGAGTGCGGCTTGCGCCTGCCGGCGAAACACGTCCGCGACGGTCTTGGACGCCTCGACCCGGCGGACCATCGCGGTCCGCTGCTCGGCCAGGACGTCCACCATCCCCGCCCGGTCCATGAAGCCCTGCGGACCGCCCCTGCCGGAGATCGCGGAGGAGACCCGGTCGTAGCCGGTGTTGTCCTGGTACACGCGCGCTGCGAACGACGCCAGCTGGTCCTGGGCCTCGCCCACCCTGCGGGCCGCCTCGGTCAGCCGCTGCTGCGTGTCGCGGTAAGCCTGCTGGGACCGTTCCAGCTTGACCCACTCTCCGTTGTAGCGTTCCACCGCCGCCTCGGCCGCGGCGTTCAGCCTGTCCAGCTCCCCGTCCGCCTGCGCGAGCTCGGCCTTCGTCCGGCCGATGGCCGCGGCGCGGTCCTTCACCAGCTGCCGGCTCTTCTCGACATCGTGCGCGCTCGGAACCGGCTTGCCCGCGGCGCGCGGCGCGGTACGGGCCGACACCGGCGGGGTCAGCCAGCTCATGCCGACCGCCATCCCGGCGGAGAACACCATCAAGCGAAGGGTCGCGTTCCTGGCGGAGGACACCGTTCCGCGACGGCGAGGCTCTACTGCGCTCGGTCCCATGAACACGTCCTCCCCCTGGCGTGTTTTACTTAGCGCAAATGATCACCTACGAAGCGTAGTTGAGACGGGCAACAATCGGAACGTCCGTCACGCGGGCGTCGTGCTTCCGTTCGAGGCGGACGGTGCGCCGGACGCCGACGAAGAGGCGGGCGGGTCCGACGGCGGAGGCGGATCCGGCTCCCCGCCCGAAGGCGGGGCTTCCCCGCCCGAGGATGGCACATCGGACGACGGCGGCGGATCGGACGACGGCGGCGGGTCCGACTCCGGCGGCGCCGGCGAGGGCGGCGGGCTCGGGTCGGACGACGTCGGCGGCTCACCCGGCCGGTTCGTCTCCGGCGGAGTGGACGGGGCGCCCGTACCGGGGCCCGTTGGAGGCGGGGTGGGATTCGAGCCACCGCCCGGCGTACCTGGAGTATCGGCACGCCAGGTGACGCACACCTCGGTTCCGCCCGGCTGGAACGAGATGCCGCCCTCTCCCCGCGCGCGCGAGCGGCGGGACACGTGCACGGAGACGGATACGGTCTGGCCGGCCTCCAGTCGCCCGGAGGACCTGCTCAGTCCGAGCGCACCCCAGGTCTTGGCGCTCCACGCCACGGGTCCTCCTGTCGCCTGCAGCTCCACTGAGCCGTCCGAGCCTCCGGCGAGGTCCAGGTACAGCGGGGACACCACGAGGACGCTCGGCGGTTTCGTCGGCGAAGGCAGGGGGCCTCCCTGCGCCGGCGCGGGGGGCGACGGGTACAGGGCGGTGGGCGGTGCGGAGGAACCTAACGAGCCCAACGGGAAGGTGGCCGAAACCGGCGCGGCGTCGACGACACCATCGCGGCCCGCACTCGGACGGCCGTCAGGCATCGGACTGTGGGAAAGACCTGGAACCGCACTGGGCCGGGGTCCTGTCAGAGCGCCCGCCCGCCCGGTGTCCTCTGCATGGCCGAACAACCCGCGCACGGCGGCGATCCCCCCGCTGAACAGGACCGCCACCATCACGAGTACGGCGAAGGCACGGGCGGCCTGCGCGGCCAGCCCGTCCGGCGGTAATGCACAGCGCTCCCCCTTCGGCCGCCTTCGCAGGAAGAGCCGCTTCCTGGGGCGAGGCAGCCGGACGGCGGCCTGCCCCGACTGCACAGGAAACCCGGCCGAAGTGAACTCGGTGACGCGGGTGGCCACGAACAACCGGTAGCCGACGAGTTCGGAATCCATGAAGCAGCTCATCACCCGGAGCCGCAGATCCTCGGGCGGGTCCGCGTCCGGGAGCAACCCGTACACCTTGGCCGCCGATACGCTGCGCGGCCGGAACAGGCCGCAGGCGGAGCATTCCTGGGCGTGCGCCAAGAGTCGCTCGCTCAGTTCCGCGGTGAGGTCACCGTGCCGCTGCCGCAGCAGCCGAGCACGTTCCGCGCAACCGTACGGGCCCTGCTTCACCAGGATCTCCGCCGTCAACGCCGCTTCGAGTTCGGCGTGCGCGCGCTCCAGGACCGCCTCGGCCTCCTTGCTCGGGACATCGAGAATGGCCGCCAGATCCGGAATGGACATCTGGTGCCGGACCCGTAGCTCAAGGACTTCCCTGGAAACGGCCCGAAGCGACGCCACGGCCTCCCAGGCGGTGATCCGCTGATCGACGTCGTCCTGGTCGTGGCTGGCGACCGGCAGGTCGGGCGGATGCTCCCGCACCGGCGACCGCCGGGCGCACTCCAGCCGCGCGATGGCGTACAGCCACGGCCCGAACCGATCCGGATCGCGCAGCTTGCCGATGTGCGCCTCGGCCACGACGAACGCGTCCCGCAGCGCGACCTGCGCGGCGTCCCGCTCCCGCAACTGGAACCAGCAGTAGGCGTAGAGCCGATCAGCGTAGGCCGCGTACATGGCGGCCGGGGCGCCGACGTCGCGCCCGCGCAGCGCCTCGACCAGGAGATGGTCGTTCATACCAGAAAAGGTAAAGCCTCCCGTAGGTCTTTACTCGCAATTTCAAGAGATCGAACTCGATGGCACTGCTCAATTCTTCCGCATTTTTATGCGCTTTTCCCGAGTGTTGCATTTGGCGGTTTTAGCGGGGATTCGTCCGGTCTCTCGCCTCCCGCTCGACCCGCGGCCGGGGTCGCACCCGCCACCGGGCCCGCGTATTTGACACTGTCATCGTGACAGTGTCATCATCGAGCCATGGACGTCACCTGGACCATCGGAGAGCTGGCCGAGCGCGCCGTCGCGGTGCTCGCCGCCGGCGAATCCGCGCAGGTCAACGGCCGGGTGCGCGACCTGCCCAACGAGCGGCTGATCCGCTGGTACACCACCATCGGGCTGGTCGACCCGCCCGCCGGCCGGCGCGGCCGCACCGCGCTCTACGGCCCGCGGCACCTTCTGCAGCTCGTCGCGGTCAAGCGGCGCCAGGCGGCGGGCCGCTCGATCGCCGAGATCCAACTCGAACTCGCCGCGGCGACCGACGCCACTCTCGAACGCATCGCCGCCCTCCCGCCCGGCGCCATGGATTCCGCAGCGGAAATGCCGTCCCCGGCCGCCGGAGCGACCCCGGTCGGTTCGGCACCCGACACGGAAGCGACCGACACGGAAGCGACCGGCACGGAAGCGACCGGAACAGAAGCAGCTGACGCAGAAGCGGCCGGCATGGAGACGGCCGATTCTGTGCGACAGCCGACCCGGCCGCGCCCCGAAGACGCCCCGACTGACGGCACCGCGACCCCGCGCGCGGCGTCCGCGAAAACCGCACCGCCCGCCGACGGCGGACAGCAGGCCGACAGCGGACAGCAGGCCGACAGCGGACAGCAGGCCGACAGCGGACAGCAGGCCGACAGCGGACAGCAGGCCGACAGCGGACAGCAGGCCGACAGCGGA
>NZ_JBEYYT010000074.1:27244-30262 GCF_040645715.1 Spirillospora sp. NPDC046719
CAGCAAACGGACGACGCACGGCAAACGGACAGCGCGCAGCAATCACACGACGCACGACAGTCGGACAGCGCGCAGCAATCGCGCGGTGCGCAGCAGGCCGACGATAAAGCGCGGACCAGAGGGCGCTTCTGGAGCGCCCGCCCCGACATGTCGTTCGGCCGCGCCACTGTGGCGGCGGACTATGCCCGTCCGGTCCCACCCGTCGTGCAAGGCGTCCGCCTCGCCCCCGACCTCACCCTCCTGCTGGAGGCCGGCTCGCTCAGCGCCGACGACCTCCGCGCCATCGAGACCGCAGCGCGGCCGCTGCTCGACGAGCTGGCCGCGCGAGGGCTCATCGCCTCCCCCGCAGACTCCACTCGCCCGCCCGCCGATCCTCCCCGGAGGCCGCAATGACCGTTCGCATACTCCCCCTGCCCGAGACCGACGCGACCGCGGAACCCGGCGGCGGGCTCGGCGCCCTGGCCACCGACCGGGGCAACCTTCCGCTCGACTCAATCGACGTGCACGCCGCGATCACCGGTCTCGCCGCCGGCGTCGAGGTCGTCCAGGGGTTCCGCAACCCGTTCGACGTGCCCCTGGAGGCGACCTACATCTTCCCGCTCCCCGACCGCGCCGCCGTGACCGCACTGCGCATGGAGGCGGACGACCGGGTCATCGAGGGGACGTTGAAGGAACGGGGCCAGGCCCGCCAGGACTACAGTGCCGCCATAGCGGCGGGGCAGCGTGCGGCCATCGCCGAGGAGGACCGCCCGGACGTGTTCACCATGCAGGTGGGCAACATCCTGCCGGGCGAGCGGGTGACGATCCGGCTGGGGCTCACCCAGCCGCTGCCGCACGAATCGTCCTCCACGGCGACGTTCCGCTTCCCGCTCGTCGTCGCACCCCGCTACATCCCGGGAACGCCGCTGGACGACGAGGCCGCGGGCGGCGGGGTGGCCGAGGACACCGAAGCGGTGCCGGACGCGTCCCGGATCAGCCCGCCGGTCCTGCTGCCGGGGTTCCCCAACCCGGTCCGGCTCGCGATCAGCGCCGACATCGGCCCGTCCGGACTGCCGCTCACCGAGATCCACTCGGCTCTGCACGTGGTGACCGAGGAGAGCGGCGGCGACCGCACCACGGTCCGGCTCCATCCGGGCGAGCGCCTCGACCGCGACTTCATCCTGCGCCTGGGCTTCGCGCCGCAAGAGAGCGCGGCGCTGTCGCTGGTGCCGGACGAGAGCGGCGACGAGGGCACCTTCAGCCTGACGGTCCTTCCCTCGGGCGACGCCCGGCCGAGCCCCCGCGATGTGGTGCTCGTCCTCGACCGTTCGGGCAGCATGAGCGGCTGGAAGATGGTCGCCGCCCGGCGGGCCGCCGCGCGGATCGTGGACACGCTCCGCGACGAGGACCGGTTCGCCGTCCTCTCCTTCGACACTGTCGTCGAGCGCCCCCGCGGCCTCGACTCGGGCCTGGCCGCCGGCACGGACCGCAACCGGTTCCGTGCCGTCGAGCACCTGGCCGCGCTGGACGCCCGCGGCGGCACCGAGATGCTCGCCCCGCTCGACGAGGCCTGCGGCCTCTTCGCCCGCTCCAAGCGCGACCGGGTGCTGGTCCTCATCACCGATGGGCAGGTCGGCAACGAGGACCAGATCCTCGCGCGCCTGGCGCGGAAGCTGCGGGGCGTGCGCGTCCACACCGTCGGTATCGACCGGGCCGTGAACGCGGGCTTCCTGAACCGGCTGGCCTCGATCGGCCAGGGCCGCTGCGAGCTGGTCGAGTCCGAGGACCGTCTCGACGAGGCCATGGACGAGATCCACCACCGCATCGGCGCGCCCGTCGCCACCGGCCTCTCCCTGCGGGCCGAGGGCCTGGAGATCGTCCCCGACTCGGTGGCGCCCGCCCGCCTGGGCGCCCTCTTCCCGGGAGTGCCGCTCGTGATCGCGGGGCGGTTCCGCGGCGCGACCGCCGGATCGATCGCCATTGAGGGCACCGCGTCCGACGGCACCGCCTGGCGGCAGCAGGCGCCCGGCACCATCGCCCGGAACCCCGCCGCCACGGCGATCTGGGCACGCGCCCACCTCCGCGACCTCGAGGACCGCTACACCGTCGGTGGGCCCCCCGACCTCGAAGAGCGCATCGTCGACACCTCGCTGCGGTTCGGGGTGCTGTGCCGCTTCACGGCCTTTGTCGCCGTCGACAGCCGGGTCGTGACCGACTCCGCCGCGCCGCACCAGGTCGTCCAGCCCGTCGAGATGCCGGACGGCTGGGCCGCCTCCGCACTCGCCCCCGCGGTGTACGGATCGGCGAGCCCGCTGATGGCCCCGCCAATCGAGCAGCTCGAGGGCGCGGCTCCGCCGCGGCCCAGCTTCGCGCCACCGGCCCCCGGCGGACCTCCGCGTCCGAGCGCCGTCCCTTCGCCGGCCGGTCCGGCCGGTCCGGCCGCGCCCGGCAGCGCACCCCGGAGCAGGCGCCCCGCCGGCGGCGGTGCCCCGGCTCCCGGTGGTCCGCCCGCGCCCCCGGCCGCCCCCGTGCACCAGGACACCTTCGACGATCACGACGACATCGACCTGCCCGACTTCCTCCGGGACACCTCGCCCCCCGCGCCCCCGGTGGGCGACACCGGCACACCTTCCGGCTACGGCTCACCCCAGCAGCCCTCGACGCCCGACCTCGATGCCTACAAGCGGGAACTGGCACGCCTGCTGGAGTCGCTGCGCGGGACCTCGTCCGACACCGCCCACCGCATCGGCCGCCTGCAGCACGAGGCGCTTCCGGCGCTGACGTCGGTCGTCGAACGCATGCGTGCGCATCTCGCGCCGGACACCGAGCCCCTCCGCACGCTGGAGACGCTCCACCAAGCCCTGCTCCGCATCATCCCGACGAGCCCGAAGCACGAGGTCGACGACCTCTGGACCCGCGTGCTCCAGACCCTCGGCGAGTTCACCGGCGAGCCCGTCCGCCCACCGGCCCGCCGCCCCTTCTGGAAGCGAGGCCGGTGAGCCCACCTGCGGACGGCGAAGGGGCGGCCTCCCGACCGGG
>NZ_JBEYYT010000075.1:0-30078 GCF_040645715.1 Spirillospora sp. NPDC046719
CGGGGCAGTGCGGCGCGACCTCAGCCCGTCCTCCAGGACGGCCTGCTGGGCGACGACCTTCTCCAGGTAGGTGTTGCCACCGTCGTTGGCGCTCATCTTCTCCTCGTCGGGTATCCCGTGGCGTCGACGGGCGGGGCCGGCCCGAACTCGTCGGCGCAGGCTCCGGCCAGCGTCTCGATCCCCGCGGCGACCTCCACGTCCGCCCGCCAGCGGGCCGGGAGTGCCCCGGTGCCGTGCATCGCGCCGACGAGATCGCCGCAGATCGCGCCGGTGGAGTCGCTGTCGCCCGAGTGGTTCACGGCGAGCAGCAGCCGGCGGGCCGCCTCGCCTTCGGACGGCATCGGGACGAGGGCGGCGTAGACGGCGATGGCGAGCGCCTCCTCCCCCGTCCAGCCCGCGCCGAGCGTCTCCAGCCGCTCGGGCGACGGCGGTCCGCCGCGCCGGGCCAGGTCCACGGCGGCGTCGAGGGCCGCGGACGTCTCGCCGTGCCCGTCCTGCGTCTCGAGCTGCTCGCGGGCGATGTCGAGGGCCTCCGGCAGGCCGCCGCCGCGCACCAGCACCCACACCGTCGCGGCGAGGACGCCCGCCGGGAGGTGGCCGCTGGGATGGCCGTGGGTGAGCGCCGCCGCGTCCCGGCCGATGCGGAACGCGCTCTCGGCACCCCCTCCCCACGGCGGGAAGCCGCAGGGCGCCGCCCGCATCACGCCGCCGCAGCCCTTCGAGTCGTTGATGGGCTCGTCGACCGTCCCGAGCGGCGAGCCGGACCGCTGCCGTGCCGCCGCCTTCAGCAGGGCGGAGATGGTGCTGCGGCCCGGCCCGCGGCGCGCCATCAGCGCGTGCTCCGGCTGCGGGAACCGCCAGATACCGCCCATCCCCTGGTCGGGGAACACCTCCCCTTGGCCTTTCAGCCACCTCAGGTACGACTCCTGGAGCATGCCCATCGTGGCGCCGCCGATCCCGCGCTCGCGGGCCCGCAGGAAGTTCTCGACCAGCGCGTTCGCGGTGAACATCGTCAGCTGCGTGTCGTCGGTGATCGCGCCGGCGCCGAAGCGCTCGTCGACGAAGCCGGTCACCCCGTCCGGGCCGTGCCGCGCCCGGATCCGGTCGAGCGTCAGCCCCTCGACGGGCGCGCCGAGCGCGTCGCCGATCGCGCCGCCGAGCAGGCACCCGTGCAGCCGGTCCGGGTCGGGGTGCGCCGGGAAGCGCGGCGGCGGAGGCGGGGAGAAGGACGGGGGCGGGGAGGCAGGGGGTGGCGGCGGGGAGGAAGGGGGTGGCGGCGGCACGGACGGCGGCGGCATGGCGGACACTTTAGTGCGCGGTGAACCTTCCGCCCCGGTCCGCGCGTATCTCCCGCCGTGGCAACGCAACCGCGGCAGGCGCCCGGGATCGACCGGCCCGTCCTCCTGACGGCGGCGCTCGCGGCGTCCCTGCTCGTCCTCGCGCTGGTCATACGGCTCGGAGGGTCGCTCGGAGCCGCCGCCGCGCCCGGGCTGTCGGAGGCCGGCGCGCTGACCGAGACCGGCCTCACCGTCGCCAGGCTGGGCGTGAACGCCGCATCCACCGCGACGGTCGGCTGGCTGCTCGCCGCCGCCGTGTACGTCCCGGCGACGGACACCGCGCGCCGGTGCCTGCGGGCCGCGTCGCTGAGCGCGCTGGCCTGGGCGCTGTGCACGCTCGCGCTCGCGGCGTTCAGCGTGTCCGACCTGTTCGGGATCGGGCTCACCGGGATCAGCGGCGACATGCTGCGGACGTTCCTCCTCGACCTGCCGCAGGGCCGGGCACTGGTCCTCGTCTTCGCGGCCGCCGCCGCGCTCTGGTGGGCGGCCCGGCTGCGCGCCGCCCCCGGCGCGGCCGGATACCTGCTGCTCGGCGCGCTCGCCGGGCTCATGCCGCCGCTGTTCACCGGCCACGCCGCGACCGGATCCCACCACGCCCTCGCCGTCTACAGCCTCGCCGCCCACATCGCGGGCGCGTCGCTGTGGATCGGCGGGCTCGTGGCGCTCGTCCTCCTCGCGCCGGAGATCCGGGACCGGCTGCCCGGCGTCGTGGAGCGGTACAGCGGGCTCGCGCTGGTCGCGTTCACCGTCGTCGGGGTGAGCGGCGCGGTGAACGCGTGGATCCGGCTCGGCGGACCGCACCTCGGGTCGCGCTACGGCGCGCTGGTGGCGGCGAAGGCCGCCGCGCTCGTCGCCCTCGGCGCGATGGGCTGGTGGCACCGCCGCGCCACGATCCCGGTACTGGCGTCGGCGCCCCGGCCGTTCGTCCGGCTCGGGTCGGCGGAGATCGTGGCGATGGCCGCGACGATGGCGCTGGCGACCGGCCTGTCGCGGACCCCGCCGCCCGAGGTCTCGCCCGGCACCATCGACGCGGTCGCCCTGCGGCTCGGCTTCCCGCTGCCCGGTCCCTCCGGCGTCGGCGCGTACCTGACGCACTGGTGGATCGACCCGTTGTTCCTGGTGCTCGTTCTCACCGGGGCCGTCCTGTACGGGTTCGGGGTGTTGCATGCGGGGAGCTGGCCTGTTCGCCGTAGCGTGGCGTGGGCAGCGGGATTGAGCGTCCTGCTGTTCGCCATGGGCAGCGGCATCGCTCGTTACAGCATGGTCCTGTTCAGCGCCCACGCCTTGCAGCACGTACTGGTCGGAGTGGTCACCCCCATACTGCTCCTGTATGGACGTCCCTCACGGCTCGTACCTGCGGGCTCGCTGCTCGCCGCCGTCCTCGACAGCCGGGGCGTGCGGTTCCTCAAGGAGCCGGTTGTGTCCTCAGCGCTGTTCCTGCTGAGCCTCTATGCGTATTACGTCTCGCCTCTGTTCGGTGCATCGCTCGCCAACCATGCGCTGCACTCGCTGGCCATGGCCTGCTTCCTCGGCATCGGCCTCGCGTTCTTCAGCGGCGCGCGCGTGCCGCTCGTCCTGCCGCTGCTGCTGGTCGCGGCCGGGATCGTCCTCATGCTGGACGGGACCGTCCTCGGCGGCGGCTGGTACGAAGGTCTCGGACGCCGCTGGGGCGCCGCTCCCCTGGACGACCAGCACGCGGGCGCCGCGCTCCTCTGCGCCGCCGCCGCGCCCGCCGCGCTGTTCCACCTCGTCCGGCGGCTCCGCCCCGCGGCACGGCTCCGCCCCGCGGCACGGCTCCGCCCCGCGGCACGGGTCCGGCTCACACGACGAGGACGATCTTCCCCGCCACCCGCCCCGTCTCGCTGAGCCCGTGCGCCTTCGCCGCCTCGTCCAGCGGCAGCACCTCGTCGACCACGGCCCGCACCCCGCCGCGGACGGCGTCGGCCAGGTCCGCGCCGGACGGGGTGAAGCCGAACTCCACGAACCGCAGGCCCCGCTCGTCCGCCAGCCGCCGCACCTCCGTCCGGTCGGGGCCGGTGCCGCGCACGTCGACGAGCAGCCCGCCGGGCTTCAGCGTCCGCAGCGACCGGGGCCCGTAGTCGCCGGCGATCGGGTCCAGGACCACGTCGACGTCCCGGACGGTCGCGGCGAAGTCGTCCGCCGTGTAGTCGACCAGCTCGTCGGCGCCCAGCCCGCGCAGGAACGCATGCTTGGCGGCCCGTGCCGTGCCCGTCACGTGCGCGCCGCGCGCCTTGGCGATCTGCACGGCCAGGTGCCCGACCCCGCCCGCCGCCGCGTGCACCAGCACCCGCTGCCCCGCGCCCACCCCCGCGACCCGGACGAGCGGCTGCCACGCCGTCAGCACGGCGGTCGGCAGCGCCGCGGCGTGCACGAGGTCCAGCCCGTCCGGGACGTGCGCGAGCCGCTCCTGCGGAACCGCGACGAACTCCGCGTACGCCCCGTTCGGCGGCAGCGCGTTGCCGAACACCGCGTCGCCCGGCCGGAACGCGGCCACGCCGCCGCCGACGGCCTCGACCACGCCCGCGACGTCCAGCCCGAGCGTGAACGGCGGCTCCCCGAACCTCCGCACGGCGCCCGAGCGGATCTTCCAGTCCGCCGGGTTCACCCCGGCCGCCGCTACCCTGACCAGCACCTCGCCCGGTCCCGCGTCCGGTCGCGCGACCTCGGCGACCTCCAGCACGTCCGGACCGCCCCACGTCCGCTGCCGCACAGCACGCATCTCCGGCACCCTTTCCGCGGTCACCCGACCGCACGGCGTCCATGCTGGAGGAGAACGGTATCCGTTGTGAAGAAGGCACCTGTTTGATATCCAGGTACCTTATGGATACCGCCTCGCACGACCGCCGGCCCCTCGTCTACCGCCACGACTGCCCGTCCCGCACGGTCATCGAGGTCCTCGCCAACAAGTGGACGCTCTACGTGCTCGCCGCCCTGCGCCGCGCCGACGGGCCGATGCGCTTCAACGAGCTGCGCCGCACGCTCGACGGCATCACCCAGAAGATGCTCACCCGGACCCTGCGCGCCCTCGAACGCGACGGCCTGGTCAGCCGCACCGTCTACCCGACCGTCCCGCCGCGCGTCGAGTACGGCCTCACTCCGCTCGGCGCCGAGGTCGGCCACCTGACCGGCGCCATCGCCGACTGGGCCCTGACCCACGCGCCCGACGTCCTCACCGCCCGGGAGTCCTTCGACGCCCGTCCCGAGCCCGCGCCGCTTGACCTTGACGCGCACGTCAAGGCGTACGGTCGCTGACGGCCACCGAAGGAGGGTCTCCGATGCTGATCGGCGAGCTGGCCGAACGCGCCGGCGTCAGCACCCGCACGCTGCGCTTCTACGAGCAGCAGGGGCTGATCACCGCGCGCCGCGCGCCCAACGGGTACCGCCAGTACGACGAGTCGGACCTGCGGCTCGTCGCGCAGATCCGCTCGCTGCTCGCGGCGGGGTTCACGCTGGAGGAGACCCGCCCGTTCGTGGACTGCCTGCACTCCGGCCACGCGACCGGTGACGCGTGCCCCGAGCCGGTCGCGGTCTACCAGCGCAAGCTCGCCGAGATCGACGCCGAGATCCGCACCCTCGTCCGGCGCCGTGCCGACGTGGCCGCCCAACTCGCCCGGGCCTGCCCCGGGTGCACCGTCCCCCAGGAGGCGACGAATGATCACGGTGACCAGCGCGACCTTCGACGAGCGGGTGCTGAACGCACCGGGCCCGGTCCTGGTCGACTTCTGGGCCGACTGGTGCCCGCCGTGCAAGATGATCGCGCCGATCCTTGAGCAGCTCGACGCCGAACTCGGCGACCGGCTCACCATCGCCTCGCTCAACGGCGACGAGAACCCCGACATCGCCGCCCGGTACGGCGTCCTCGGCTTCCCCACGCTGACCCTCTACAAGGACGGCGAGGTCGTCCACCAGATGGTCGGCGCCAAGCCCAAGCGCCACCTCCTCGCCGCCCTCTCCCCGCACCTGTGACCCACCGGTCCGGCGGCCGCGCGGCCCGCCGCCGGGACGGCGCGTCCCGGCGGCGGATCGCGCGGCGGCTCACGCGGAGCCCCGCGAGGCGGCTCGCGGTCAGGTGAGGAACCCTTCGTAGTTGTGCTGCTGGAGCCGGCTCTCGATCTGCTTGACGGTGTCCAGGGCGACCCCGACCGCGATGAGGATCGTCGTCCCGCCGAAGGGGAACTGGTCCCCGACGTCCAGGAGCGCCAGCGCCGCCATCGGGATGAGCGCGACGAGCCCCAGGTAGAGCGAGCCGGGCGCGGTCACGCGGGTCAGGACGTGGTCGAGGTACTCGGCGGTCGGGCGTCCCGGCCGGATGCCGGGCACGAAGCCGCCGTACTTCTGCATGTTGCCGGCGACCTCCACCGGGTTGAAGGTGATCGCCACGTAGAAGTAGGTGAAGAACACGATGAGCGCGAAGAACGCGCTCATGTGCCACGGGTTCGCCTGGTCGAGATAGGGCTGGACCCGCCGCAGCCACCCCGCGTCCGGCCACAGCCGGGTGGCCAGCACCGGCAGGTACAGCAGCGACGACGCGAAGATGACGGGGATGATCCCCGCCTGGTTGACCTTGAGCGGGAGGTAGGTCGAGGTGCCGCCGTAGACGCGGCGGCCGACCATCCGCTTGGCGTACTGCACCGGGACGCGCCGCTGCGCCTGCTCGACGAAGACGACGCCGGCCATGATCGCCAGCCCGACGATGACGACGAGGGCGAAGACGAACCCGCCCTTCGCCTTGTAGATGCCCCAGAGCTGGCCGGGGAAGACGGCCACCACCTGCGTGAAGATCAGGACCGACATCCCGTTGCCGACGCCCCGCTCGGTGACGAGCTCGCCCAGCCACATCGTGACGGCCGTCCCGGCGACCATGCACACGACCATCGTGGCGATCGGGAAGACCCCCTTGTCGTGCAGGATGCCGTCCGAGCCCCGGAAGAGCTGCCCGGCGGACGTCATCGCCACGACGCTCGCGCCCTGCAGGATCGCCAGCGCGACGGTGAGGTAGCGGGTGTACTGCGTGATCTTCGTGGTGCCGGACTGGCCCTCCTTCTTCAGCGCCTCCAGCTTCGGGACGACCACCGTCAGCAGCTGCAGGACGATGCTCGCGGTGATGTAGGGGTAGATGCCGAGCGCGAAGACCGACAGTTTCAGCAGCGCGCCGCCGCTGAACAGGTCGAGCAGCCCGTACAGCCGGTCGCTCTTCTTCGCGGCGTCGGCGGCGGACTTCAGCGCGGTCACGTCCACGTTCGGCAGCGGCAGGTTCTGCCCCAGCCGGAACACGAGGACGATGAACAGGGTGAACAGCAGTTTCTTGCGCAGTTCCGGGGTCCGGAACGCGCGGGCGAGCGCGGTCAGCACGCCGCGTCCGGCCGGTGCGCGGGCAGTGTGAACCGGGCGAGCGCATGGCGCGCTCGCCGCATGGCGAAGCGGAAGATGACTGGCCTCCGTACGGGTACGCCGCAGCGTCCGCAGGACTACTGCGGCCGGTGACTGGTGAGCGTCAGGAACCCGTGCGGAGTGGAGGCCCGCGCACCTGGACGGTGCCGGTGCGGACGGACGCCGGGACGACCGTGCGCGACCGGGCGGCCGCGACACGGACCCGCTGCAGCGCCAGATCGGGAGCGGCCGACGGCAGGGCCGCGTGCTGTCCCGGCTTCTCGCCGGAGACGAACCCGAGGCGCTTCCACAGGTGGACGTCCGCCGCGGAGAACCGCGGCCAGGCGGGCGTGGAGCGGCGGTCCCGGACGGGCGAGGCCGCGAGGCCCCGCGAGCCCGTGCCGCTCGCGGCCGCCGCCGTCCCGATCCGGACGATCTCGACGGCCGCCGCGTTCGGGACGACGGACAGGGTGGCCGTCATGGCGAAGCCGAAGAAGCCCGCCAGCAGCATCACCAGGCGCCGCTGCCGGGAGGTGCGGTGCTCCACACCGGCCTCCCCTCGCCGCCCCGCCGCCCGTCCCGCAACCGTACAACGCCGCCGCCGGCCGGTGCGCCGAACCGGATCACCGGTTCCCGGGTCATGCGGCGGGGTCCGCCGCGGTATCCGCGGCGGGGTTTCTCGGCGAGCTCGGCGGTGGGCTTCTACGCGAGCTCGGCGGCGGGGTTCTAGACGAGCTCAGCGGCGGGCTTCGTGGCGGGCTGGAACTTGAAGGAGACGGCCTCCATCAGGGACTTGTGCAAGGTGTTCTGGAAGGCCGCGAGCCGCCACCGGCCGTCGGCGCCGCGGACGGCGGTGTTCGTCTGGAGCTTCTTCAGCTTCCCGGGGGCCTTCTTGTACGTGTCGCCCCGGGTGATGACCACGGCGCTGCCGGGCGTCGTCATGCGGATGTCGACGATCTCGCAGGCGAGCTTCGTGCCCTTCAGGAAGCTGTCGAAGAGCGCCTGGTGCGCGGTGCCGATCTCCTCGGCGCCGCGGTAGAGGGTGCCGACGTAGGTGATGTAGGTGGCGTCGGCGGTGAAGCAGGCGCCGTAGGCGGCGCCGTCGCCGCGGTCCCAGGCGTCGGTGAGCTGCTCGAACAGGGCGCGGATCGCGTCGGTGTCGGTCATGGCGGAGCCCTCCCGTGATAGCTTCTCTCTAGAAGTTTCTGCTTTGAAGATTTCTCTTCGTTGAGGAAGAGATTAAGCAGCGGGAGGCCGCATGTCAACGCCCGAGCCGGAATCGGAGACCTACCGGCGCTACCTCAGCGCCGTCATGCTGCACGGGCACGCCGGCGCCCGCGCCTGCGGGCTCGGCGCCACCGACCTGTACGCGCTGAACATCCTCGACCTCGCCGGGGCCATGACACCGGGCGAGCTGTCCGCGCGGACCGGGCTGACGACGGGGCCGACGACCCGGCTGATCGACCGGCTGGAGGAGGCCGGGTACGTCCGGCGCGTCCCCGTCCCCGGCGACCGCCGCAAGGTGATCGTGGAGCCCGTCGGCGAACCCGCGGACCTGGACCGCGTCCTCGCGCCCGCCCGCCGGCGGATCGGCGAGATCATCGGCGGGTACGCGCCCGAGCAGCGCGCGGTCCTCTTCGACTACTTCCGGCGCGCCGCCGACGCCTACCGCGAGGCCGCCGACGACCTGCGCTGACCCGCCCGCCGACGACCTGCGTCTACCGTCCCGCCGGCGGCCGGATCAGTCGCGGACGAGGCTCTCCACGCCGGCGGGAAGGTCGCCCGCCGCGCCCGCCTCCACGAGGAACGTCATCAGGAGGTCCTGGAAGGCGCGGGCCGCGTGCGTCAGGTCGACGTCCTTGCGGTGCGCCAGCGCGATCGTGCGGAGGAGGCCGGGCCCGTGGTGGCCGCGCCGGGCCTCCTCGTCGGCCAGGACGAGCGGCGTCCCGCGCAGGCCCGGACGTCCCGCGAGGACCATGCTCGGGACGACCGCGACCCCGAGGCCCGCCTCGACGAACCGCAGGACGGCGTCCATCTCGCCGCCCTCGACGGCGAACCGCGGCTCGAACCCGGCCGCGCGGCACGCGCTGATCGTCGCCTCGCGCAGGTCGTAGCCCGACCGGAACATCACCAGCGGACGGTTGCGCAGGTCCTCGATGCGGAGGTAGGAGCGGCGCGGCATCTGCACCGCCCTGGCGTCGCCGTCGTCGGTGCCCACCGGGGAGGCCACCACCAGGTACTCGCGCAGTATCGGGCTGGTGTCCAGCGGCGGGTCGCCGTGCAGCGGCAGGATGACCAGGGCCAGGTCGAGCGAGCCGCGGGTCAGCTCCTTCACCAGGTCCCGCGACCCGCCCTCCTCCACCAGAAGCTGGATGCCGGGATAGGCGTCATGGAAGCGGCGCAGCACGTCCGCGAGGAGCCCCGCGCACAGCGACGGCGTGGCGCCCAGCCGCACCCGACCGCGACGCAGCCCGGTCAGCTCCTGCACCTCCAGCCGCGCCGTGTCCACGTCGGCCAGGATGCGCTTGGCCAGCGGCAGCAGCGCCTCCCCGGCGGGCGTCAGGGTGATGTTCCCGCGCGCGCGAGAGAAGAGGGGCGCGTTCAGCTCGGTCTCCAGCGCGCGGATCTGCTTGGACAGCGACGGCTGCGCCACCCGCAGGAGCTCCGCGGCCTGCGTGAAATGGCGAACCTCCGCGACCGCGACGAAGTAGGCGAGCTGCTGTAACTGCATCCTGCACAGAGTACGGGCCTGCCCCGGCGCCGCCCGCGACCGCCTGGGCCGTTAGCGCGCGTGCCGGCGCAGGGCCTGGAGGTCGTGGACGATCAGCCGGCGCCGGCCCGTCTCGATCCAGCCGTGCCGCCGCAGCGTCCGCAGTGCCTTGCTGACCGCCTCCCGCGACGCGCCGACCCACCCGGCCAGTTCCTCCTGGGACAGGTTCAGCGTGATCCGGACGCTCTGCCCGCTCTGCCCGCCGGCCCGCCCGCCCGCGCCCGCGCGGCCCTCGTAGGGCTGCCCGAACCGCTCCGCCAGCTCGACGAGGCGCTGCGCCACCCGGCCCGTCGCGTCGAACATGCCGAACTCGACGCGCTTGCGGTCCGCGTCGCGCCAGCGCTGGCACAGCATCCGCATGATGATGATGGACACGCGGCCGTGCGCCTGGAGGAACGCCATGAACTCCTCGGCCGTGACGGCCAGCGCGCGCGCCGGCTCCAGCGCGGCGACGGTGGCGGAGCGGGGCAGCCCGTCGATCGCGGCGACCTCCCCGAGCAGCGCGCCCGGGCCGCGCACCGCGAGCAGCGCCTCGCCGCCGTGCTCGCGGTAGGAGAACGCCTTGACCCGCCCGCTCAGCAGGACCGCCACCCAGCTGGACCGGTCCCCCTCGACGAACAGCGTGTCCCCCCGGGCGAAGTCGCGGACGCGGCCGCGGGATTCCAGGTCGCCGCGTTCCTCCGGGGTCAGCTCGGCAAGGAACGAACCCGGTTCGAGGGGGCTCATGCCCACCACGCTAAGGGGAACCCGGCGGCGCGAGTCCCGGGGGATAATCACGAATTTGTCACGCGTTGTGTGCACTCTTCCCTATTCAGCGGGACGGGCGGGCGCCAGGGTTGATCGCGGCGTGTGCGGCCGGCGGTCGCCCGCGCCCGGCTTGCGCGGAGGCACGGTGGACAGGGGCGCCGTGCCCCCGGCGGCGAGCACGGCGTTCATGGAGGCACGGCGTTCATGGGCACGGCGTTCACGGGGGCGCACGGCCTTCATGGAAGCACGGCGTTCATGGGGAACGGCGGAACGGCGGGCGGCGGTCCGGGGGCATCGCCGCCCGCCGTCGCCGCCCGCCGTCCCGGGCGCCGTCCACCGGTCAGGCGGACGGGGTGTCCTGCCCCTTCTTGACGATGCCGAGCTTGGTGCCGAGCCACACGACCGGGTCGTACTTGCGGCCGACGACCCGCTCCTTCATCGGGATCAGCGCGTTGTCGGTGATCTTGATGTGCTCGGGGCACACCTCGGTGCAGCACTTGGTGATGTTGCAGAACCCGAGGCCGTGGTCCTTCGCCGCGATCTCACGCCGGTCCGCCTGGTCGGCCGGGTGCATCTCCAGCTCCGCGATCCGCATGAGGAACCGCGGCCCGGCGAACTCGGGCTTGTTCTCCTCGTGGTCGCGGATCACGTGGCAGACGTTCTGGCACAGGTAGCACTCGATGCACTTGCGGAACTCCTGCGAGCGCTCGACGTCCTCCTGCTGCATCCGGAACTCGCCCGGCTTCACCTCGCCCGGGTCGAACGAGGGGATCTGCCGCGCCTTCTCGTAGTTGAACGACACGTCCGTCACGAGGTCGCGGATCACGGGGAACGTCCGGATCGGGGTGACGGTGATCGTCTCGTCCTCGGTGAAGGTGGACATCCGCGTCATGCACATCAGCCGCGGCATGCCGTTGATCTCCGCCGAGCACGAGCCGCACTTGCCGGCCTTGCAGTTCCACCGGACGGCGAGGTCGGGCGCCTGCGTGGCCTGCAGGCGGTGGATGATGTCGAGGACGACCTCGCCCTCGTTCACCTCGACCGTGTAGTCCGTCAGCTCGCCCGCACCGTCGTCGCCGCGCCAGACCTTGAACTTGGCCTCGTAGCTCACTGCTCGCCCTCCTCGTCGTCCCCAGCGGCGCCCGCGGCGGTCGCATCGGTCTCCTCGTCCGTCTTCGCGACCGCGTCCGCGGAGGGCGCCCCCTCGGACGCCGCCGCGCCCTCGGACGCCTCGGCCGACGCCTCCGGCGACACCGGCTCGGCGGCCACGTCGGCCGGCAGCTCCTCGGCCGTGAGGTACTTCTTCAGCTCGTCGGTCTCGAACAGCCCCAGCAGGTCCTCGCGCATCGGCACCATCGGCTGGCGCGTCAGCTCGACGTGCGGGGACGACGGGTCGCCGGCGAGGCTGCAGACCAGGTTCACCTTCCGCCACTCCGCCGACATCTGCGGGTAGTCGTCGCGGGTGTGCCCGCCGCGGCTCTCCTGCCGCTCCAGCGCCGCCTTCGCGACCGCCTCCGACACCAGCATCATGTTCCGCAGGTCCAGCGACAGGTGCCAGCCCGGGTGGTAGCCGCGCCCGTCGTCGCCCACCGCGACCGGCGTGACGCCGACGTTGGCGACCCGCTCGCGGAGCTTGCCGAGCGCCTCGATCGCCTGCTGCAGCTCCGCCTCCTTGCGGATGATGCCGACCAGGTCGTTCATCGTCTGCTGCAGTTCGGCGTGGACGGCGTAGGGGTTCTCGCCGTCCTCCCGCTCGAACGGCGCGAGCGCCTCCGCGACCGCCGCCTCGACCTCCGACTCCGGGACGCTCGGACGCTCGGGCAGGGCGTCGATGTACTCCGACGCGCCGAGCCCGGCCCGGCGGCCGAAGACCAGCAGGTCGGATAGGGAGTTGCCGCCGAGCCGGTTCGAGCCGTGCATGCCGCCCGAGACCTCGCCGGCCGCGAACAGCCCCGGCACCTTCGCCGCGCCGGTGTCCGGGTCGACCTCGACGCCGCCCATCACGTAGTGGCAGGTCGGGCCGACCTCCATCGGCTCCTTGGTGATGTCGACGTCCGCCAGCTCCTTGAACTGGTGGTGCATCGACGGCAGCCGCCGGACGATCTCCGCGGCGCCGCCCGGCATCCGGTCGACGACGGTGAGGAACACGCCGCCGTGCGGCGATCCCCGGCCGGCCTTCACCTCGGAGTTGATGGCGCGGGCCACCTCGTCGCGCGGCAGCAGCTCCGGCGGCCGCTTGTTGTTGTCGGGGTCGTCGTACCAGCGGTCGCCCTCCTCCTCGGTGGTGGCGTACTGGTTCTTGAAGACCTCGGGGACGTAGTCGAACATGAACCGCCGGCCCTCGGAGTTCTTGAGGACGCCGCGGTCGCCGCGCACCGACTCGGTGACGAGGATGCCCTTCACCGAGGGCGGCCAGACCATGCCGGTCGGGTGGAACTGCACGAACTCCATGTTCAGCAGCGTCGCGCCGGCGAGCAGCGCCAGCGCGTGCCCGTCGCCGGTGTACTCCCAGGAGTTCGAGGTGACCTTGAACGCCTTGCCGATGCCGCCGGTCGCCAGCACCACCGTGGGCGCCTCGAACACCACGAACTTCCCGGTCTCGCGGACGTAGGCGAACGCGCCGCAGATCCGGTCGCCGTCCTTGAGCAGCCGCGTCACGGTCGTCTCGGCCCACACCTTGAGCCGGGCCTCGTAGTCGCCGTGCTCGGCGTGGTCCTCCTGCTGCAGCGCGACGATCTTCTGCTGCGCGGTGCGGATCAGCTCCAGGCCCGTCCGGTCGCCGACGTGCGCCAGCCGCGGGTACTCGTGCCCGCCGAAGTTCCGCTGGCTGATCTTGCCGTCCTTGGTGCGGTCGAACAGCGCGCCCCAGTGCTCCAGCTCCCAGATGCGCTCGGGCGCCTCCTTGGCGTGCAGCTCGGCCATCCGCCAGCTGTTCATGAACTTGCCGCCGCGCATGGTGTCGCGGAAGTGCACCTGCCAGTTGTCGTTGGGGTTGACGTTCCCCATCGCGGCGGCGGCGCCGCCCTCCGCCATCACCGTGTGCGCCTTGCCGAACAGCGACTTGGAGATGATCGCGGTCTTCTTGCCCTGGAGGCGGGCCTCGATCGCCGCCCGCAGCCCGGCGCCGCCGGCACCGATCACCACGACGTCGTAGGCGTGCCTCTCGATCTCAGTCATGATCCTTTGGCCTCAGTTGAAGATGCGGGGGTCGGAGAAGACGCCGCCGGCCACGAACGCGACGTAGGCGTCGGCCACCACCAGCGAGCCGAGCGTGATCAGGGCGTAGGTCCCGTGGTTCTGGTTGATCTTGGAGACCCAGCCCCACATGCGGTACCGGAGGGGATGCTTGGAGAAGTTCTTCAGCCGCCCGCCGACGATGTGCCGGCACGAGTGGCACGACAGCGTGTACAGCCACAGCAGCACCACGTTCGCGACCAGGATGACGGTGCCGAGCCCGATGCCGAACCCGCCGTCCTTGCCGTGGAAGGCGCGGATCGCGTCCCAGGTGTTGATGACGGAGATGAGGAACGCGGCCATCCAGAAGTAGCGGTGCAGGTTCTGGCCGATGAGGGGGAAGCGGCGCTCGCCCGTGTACTTGCCGTGCGGCTCGCGCACCGCGCAGGCCTGCGGCGACGCCCAGAACGAGCGGTAGTAGGCCTTGCGGTAGTAGTAGCAGGTCAGCCGGAACAGCAGCAGGAACGGCAGCGTGATGATGGCGAAGGGGATGAAGCCCCTCGTGCCGGCCGGCAGGAAGGTGCCGAACTCGGCGGCGTCGCCGGTGTGGCCGTTGACGGTGACGTTGTTGCAGATGTCGTTCAGGCAGGGCGAGTAGAACGGCGTCAGGTAGTGGTATTGGGGGACGTAGAACGCCGCGCCCCAGAAGGCCCTGACGGTCGCGTACACCACCCACGCCGTGAAGATCACGAACGTCGTGATCGGATACAGGCGCCAGTTGTCCTTGCGGAGCGTGCGTTCCTTGATCTGGGCGCGCGACTTGGCCGGCGCCTCCACAGTGCTCATCGATCGCTCTCCTGAGCTCGGGTCGTCGTGTCCCCGTACCACGGTCTGAGCGCACTCGCGCGGCCGTCGCGCCCGGCCTGAGGCGCCGTCCCGCATGCGCGCGGTGACGCCTCGTGTGCGCTTCCAGCGAAGCGACCTTACGCCTTCCCACAGGAGCTGTGACATACATAACAGCCAGACCCGCATGTGACCCTGACCACAGACTTTAGGCCCCGAAAGGCGATACGGCACCGCCCGCTTCCCATAACCAGTCGTTATGGCCCAGGGGAATCGAGACGAGCGCGCCGGGGCATGACCGAATGGCCATCACGCCGCCGGGGGCGCGCGGGCGGCCGGTGAACGCGCTCAGTAACCGCGGGCATCCCGGATGATCCGGGCGTAGTGGGCCTCGGCCTCGCTCGTGCGGCCGTTGCCGTACACGCGGAGCAGTTCCGCCAGGTCCGGGAAGCGGTCGCCGATGAGCGCGGCGGCGGCCTCGATCTCGGCGGCCGAGGCGACCTCGCGCAGCAGCGCCTGGACGAGCCGCGCCGGCTGCTCCGCGTGGACGGGCGCGCCGTCCGCCACCCCGAGACCCTGCGGCGCCCCCTCGGCGGGGGCGGCCCCGGCCGGGACATGGCCGGAGGCCGCGGCGCGCAGGCCCGAGGTCGTCGCGGCCGATTCCGCGCTGATCGCCTTCAGCCGCTCCTTGACCTCCGCCGGGCCCAGCGCGCCGAAGCCGGGATCGGCGGCGAGCTCCTCGGCGGCCAGCAGCCGGTGCAGGACGGCCGGGTTGCTGATCTTGGCGCGCTGCGCCGACATCAGCTGGGAGAGCATCGGCGCGGACAGGCCGAGGACGCCGGCGAGCGCCGACTGCGAGAGGCCGAGGCGGTCCAGGAGCCGGCGGACGCGATCGCCCAGCGGCTCGCCGTACCACTCGGTCTGCAGCGCCCGGTTCCGCACGACCGTCTCCGCGGCAACGCCCACTTTCGCCGCCCCCCTTGACTCTTCACAGTTGCAAACGCTAGATTCTCAGACGCAATGGAGCACCATGGCCTCGCCACCATGGTGCCACGGGGAGCGATCTTTGCATATGCGACGAAACGGAAAGGGCAGTACATGCGCCTGTCACACCGCCCGGCCGCGACGGCGGCGGCCGCCCTCCTCCTCGCCGGCGTGCTGGCCGGCTGCTCCACGTCCGGCGGCGGCTCGGACGGCGGCTCCGGCGGCTCCGGCGGCTCCGGCCGCGGCCCCGGCGGCGCGGTGCAGGGAGCGGCCGGCAAGGCGTTCGTCGACCGCTTCGACAAGCCGGTGGCCAAGGCCACCTTCGACAGCCCGATGGCGCCCGGCGCCAAGGTCGACATCGCGGTCATGGGCCTGCGGGTCAAGGGCCGGCTCGCCACCCTCACGCTCCAGTGGACCCCGCACGTCACCGGCAGCGCCAACACCCCGACCCCCTACCGGCTCAACGGGGAGCACGGCCTGGACGCCTCGCTGATCGACGCGGTGAACCTCAAGCGCTACGTCGTCGTGTCCGACTCCGCCAGCCAGAACCTCCAGAGCGACGACGTCCTGACCAACCTGCCGAACGACCAGGCCACCCTGACGACCCACACGTTCGCCGCGCCGCCGGAGAACGTGAAGAGCATCGACGTCCAGCTCGGATCGTGGCCGGCGTTCCGCGACGTCCCCGTCGAGAGGTGAGCGGCGTGCGCCGGACGATCGCCGTCGCGGCCGCCGTGCTGCTGGCCGCCGCAGCCTCCCTCTCGGTCTCCGGCCAGGCCGGAGCCGACACCGACCCCGTCGTCCCCGACGCGAACATCGCCGCGTCCGTGAAGACCATCGGCACGGCCGGTGCGGTGCGCGCCATCGACCTCACCCGGGCCGTCGTCCCGCTCGAGACCGAGGACGACAACGGCTCGCAGGTCACCGTGCACATCTCGGCGGACGTCCTGTTCGACTTCGGCAAGGCCGAGCTCACCGACGCCGCCCGCCGCCGCATCGCCGACCTCGCGCCGCGCCTCCGCGACGCGCGCGGCACCGTGCAGGTCTCCGGCCACTCCGACTCGGTCGGCTCCCCGTCCTACAACCTCGATCTCTCGCAGCAGCGGGCCGATGCCGTCAAGGCCGAGCTGACCCGCGCGCTCGGCGGCACCACCCTGCGGATCGAGGCCAAGGGCTACGGCGAGACGCGTCCCATCGCGCCCAACCTCGTGGGCGGCAAGGACAACCCGTCCGGCCGGGCCAAGAACCGCCGCGTCGACATCACCTTCGACAAGACGTGACCCTCGCCCGCGCTCGGTCGCGGGCGAGGACCGCCGGCCCGATCCGCCGGCGGTCGCGGCGCTCGGTCGCGGTCAGCGGGGGTGGGCAGGCGGCGGGCCGAGATGGTCGAAGATCTGCAGCGGCTCCCCGTCGAGGGTGAGCGCGGGGAACCGCAGGTCCGTGCGGTGGGGGGCGAGCGCCCGGCGCGCGGCGTCCGCGTCCTTGAAGCGGCGCGCCGGATCGGGGTCGCACAGGTGGCTCAGCACGGTCCACAGCATCGGCGGCACGCCCGCGGGCCGCGCGCCGATCCGCTGGCGCGGTTCCGGGTCGCCCGCGCCGGTGAGCATCCGCCAGCCCACCATGCCCACCGCGTACAGGTCCTGCCGGGGCCCCGGACGGTTCCAGTCGAGCACCTCCGGCGCCAGGTAGCCCGGCGTGCCGACCGTGAAGCCCGTCGTGGTGAGGCGCAGGCCGTCGTCGCCGAGCGCGATCCCGAAGTCGGCGAGCCGCACATGCGGCGCCCCGACCGGGCTCGGCTCCAGCAGCAGGTTCGCCGGCTTCACGTCCCGGTGGACGATCCCGGCCCGGTGGATGCGGCTCAGCGCGGCCAGCACCTGGTCCAGCACCTCGGCGGCGTACTCCGGCGGCAGCCGCCCGTAGTCGCCGAGCAGCGTCTCCAGCGACCCGCCGCTCACCAGGTCCATCGCCAGCAGCACGTCCTCGCCGGCCATGCACGACGCGTAGGGGGTCACCACGTGCGGGTCCGCCACCCGCAGCGCCTGCTCGCGGATCGCCCGCAGCACCGGCGTCCGGCCCCCGCTCCGCACGAGCTTCGCCGCGCAGTACCGCCGTTCCGCCCGGTCATAGGCCCGCCACACCCGGCTCGTCCCGCCCGCGCCGATCCGGTCGAGCATGGTGAACCGGCCGCCGACCACCCACGCCTCGTCCACGGACGAGATCGTACGGAAAACGGGGCCGCAAGGGATCCGAGCCACAATTCGACCGGAGACGTCAACAGATCGGGCGTAGCGCGCATCCAACAAGAAGACGTACGTGACTTCCGCCCCCTGCCTAGACTGACGAACCTCCCAGACCACGCGCCCCGGACAGGGCCCGCCCGAAACTGGACGAATGAGCGACAAAGACCCCGGCCGCGAAGACCTCGCGGGGGACACCGCCGCCCACAGCACCGCCGCGCCCCACGACGACACCGGCGCCGACGGCGACGCCCCGCCGCGGGCCCTGGCGGCGCGGGCGCGCCGCCGCAGGTTCCTGCGCTGGACCGCGATCGGCGCGGCGGGCGTCGTCCTGCTCGGCGGGGCCGGAGCGGCCTGGCTCTACCACGACCTCGTCGGCGGCATCGACCAGAAGCACGTCGACGGGCAACTCGGCGGGAACCGGCCGAAGAAGCTCAACAAGTCGCTCAACATCCTGCTGCTCGGGTCCGACACCCGCGCGGGCGACAACGCCAAATACGCCGCGGACGGCGTCACCGGCGCCCGCTCCGACACCGCGGTCCTGCTGCACCTGTCGCCCAACCGCGACCAGGCGGTCGGCATCAGCTTCCCCCGCGACTCGATGGTGAAGATCCCCCAGTGCGAGAAGGACGGCGGTGGCACCGTCCCCGCCCAGTTCGGCATGCTGAACTCCGCGTTCTCCCTGGCCGGGCCGACCTGCACCTGGAAGACCCTGGAGAGCCTCACCGGCATCCACATCGACCACTTCGTGCAGGTCGACTTCTCCGGCTTCAAGCGGATGGTGGACGCGCTCGGCGGCGTCGAGATCTGCGTCGACAAGCCCGTCGACGACCCCCGCGCCGAACTGCACCTGAAGGCCGGCAGGCAGACCGTCAAGGGCACCCAGGCCCTCGGCTACGTGCGGGCCCGCTACTCCCTCGGCAACGGCTCCGACCTCGAACGCATCCAGCGGCAGCAGAAGTTCATGGCGGCCGTCGTCGACAAGGCCACCAGCGGCTCGGTGCTCACCGACCCGGCGAAGACCTACAAGTTCCTCAAGGCCGCGACCAGGTCGCTGACGACCGACGACGGCCTCGACCTCGCGACCATGAAGAAGCTCGCGGACGGCCTCAAGGGAATGGACGCCGGGAAGGTCCGGTTCGTCACGGTCCCGGTCGAGGGCTACGCCCCCGACCCCAACCGCGTCCAGTGGAACCAGGCGGAGGCCAAGCCGCTCTTCGACGCGATCCGGCACGACAACGACCTGCCCGCCGCCCCGGCGAAGCCCGCCCCCGCCGAGCAGGCCCCGCCGGCGCCGGGCAAGGTCGGGGTCACCGTCGTCGCCGCGGGCGCCCCGAAGGCGACGGTCCAGCGGGTCGTCGAGCAGCTCGGCAAGCGCGGCTTCAAGGTCGCGAAGAGGACGGAGAAGGCCGCGCCCGCCGCCGAGAGCCGGCTGGTCTACAACCCGTCCGCCGAGGCCCAGGCGTCCGCGCTGGCCCGCGACGTCCCCGACGCGCTCCTCACCGCCGACGGCTCCGCCCCCGCCGGCGGCGTCCGCCTCGTCCTCGGCAGGAACGGCGTGCACTTCGCCCAGCAGACGCTCAACAAGATCACCGGAGGGGTCAAGGCCGGACAGAAGAACCCCTGCGCGTGAGCCCCGCTACCCGGCGGCCGCGAGCACCCCGACCAGCGTCCCGACCAGCATCGACGGCCCGAACGGGAACTCGCCCTTGCGCGTCCGCCGGACGATCAGCACGCCGACGGCGATGACGCCGCCGAGCAGGTAGGTGGCCAGCAGCCCGGTCACCCAGGCCCGCGCCCCGAACCAGCCGAGGCACAGCCCGAGCACGCCCGACAGCTTGACGTCCCCCAGCCCGATCCCCGACGGCACCGCGAACGCCTGCACGGCGTAGAGCGCGAACATCGCCGCCATCCCGATGAGGGCGTGCTCGAAATGCCGCCACCCGCCGCCGGTGAACGGCGCAGCCACGGCCAGCAGCGCCGCCACGACGCCGTAGGAGGGCAGCGTGAACCGGTCGGGCAGCCGCCTGACCTCGACGTCGATGAACGCCAGCAGAGCGCCGACCGCCGCGAGGTACAGCAGCGCGCCGAGCACGGCGTGCGCCCCGACCCGCCACCCCGCCAGCCCGAAGACGGCCGCCGTGACGACCCCCAGGGCCGTCCGCCGCGTCCACGGGACGCCGCCGGTGAACGGCGCCGCCAGCGGGGCCAGGAGGAGGCCGGCGGCGAACCCGGCAGGGACCAGCAGCAACGCGACCATCGCACCTCGACCCATTCCGGCACTCTGAGGGAGCTTCCGGCACGATAACCCGCCCCCGCACGTCGTTGCGCGCGAAGGCGCGGGACCCGTCACCCCACCGGGCACCGCCGCGGGTCGTCGCAGATCTTCAACGCGGCCGACTGCTGGAACAGCTCATGGATCTGCCTCGGGTCGCGGATCTGGTACGCGGCGCCCCCGGTGGCCTGCGCGATGCGCTGCAGCGCGCCGAGGTCGACGCCCGGCCCGAACCCCAGCCCGACGACCTGCACCGGCCGGCTCGCGTCGTACTCCGCCTTCAACTGCGCCAGCAGCGCCTGCTCCGACAGGCCGCCCGCGAAGTCGTTCCTCCCGTCCGTCAGCACCAGCACGATGTTGATCGCGTCGCCGCGGTAGCCGGCCTTGACGCTGCGGTAGGCGGCGAGCACCGAGTCGTACAGGCCGGTGTCCCCGTCCGGCTTCGCCCGCATCCGGCCGAGCGCCTGCTGCATCGCGGCGCGATGCGTGAGCCCGCCGTCCGCCGCGCCGAGCCGCCCCACCGGGACCAGCTCCTTGTACGGGAGCCGTCCGTCCATCCCGGTCGAGAACGCCCACAGCCCCATGTCGGCGGAGTCGGGCAGCAGGGACATCCCCTTCTCCACCTCGCCCGTCGTCACCGCCATCCGCGACCGGGCCGTCCCCTGCACCTGCTCCAGCATCGACCCGGACACGTCGATCACCGTGAGCATGCGGGTGCCGAGATGCATCCGCCGCCACATCTCCAGCGCCTCGCTGACCGCGCCCGGCGCCGCCGCGGCCGTCGCGGGAACCGCCGACAGTCCCGTCACCGCCGACACGGCCGGCGCCGCGCCGTCGCCCGCCGGACGCAGGCCCGCCTTCGCCAGCGCGCCCGCCCCCGTCCGGGACCGGACCTCCGCCAGGAACCGCCGCGCCGCCTCCGCCTTCTTCCCCGGCGCGGCGACCAGCGGGAAGTCCAGGCTCATCGTGCCGTCCGCCGGCAGCACCGCCCGGACGGGCGCGCCGCCCGCCACCGCGTGCCGCCAGACCGTCTGCTCCGGCACCGCCAGCACGGGCGTACTCCCGCCGCCGAACCGCACCAGCCCGTCGAACGCCGCCGCCTCGCCCTGCGCGGACCCGTCCACGCTCTGCGCGGACTGCAGGATCCCGGTGAACCCGGCGATCGCCTTGTCCCCCGTCCCGGCCGCCTGCCTCGCCATCAGCAGCGAGATCATGCCCGCCGCACTCTGCTCCGGCGCGAGCAGCCGCAGGGACGCGTTCCCGCCCGGCGCCATCGCCCGCCACGCCAGCGCGCCCGGCGCCGCGTCCCTCGCCACCGCGAACACCACCGGCGAACTCGCGACCGAGCCGATCGGCCGCGGCAGCGCGGTTCCCGTCCGCTCGGCGGTCCGTCCCGCGATCTCCAGCCAGAGCGACGAGTCGAGGACATAGGCGTCCGCCCGCGCTTGCGCGGCGGACCTGTCCCCGCCCAGCGCCAGCGCCATCGCCGCCGACGGCAGCGTGTTCGTGGACACCTCCACGCACCGCCCGCCGACCTTGTGGTCCGCGTCGTTGAACCTTTCGGCCAGCGCGGTCACCGCGGGCGCCACCGCCGGATCGGCCGCCACGCTCAGCGCGAGCCGTCCACCGCACCCTCCGCCGCCGAACGACTTCACGCCGGCCACCACCGCGACCACCAGCAACGCGGCAACGCCCGCGATGAGCACCGGCGGAGGACGCCGCGGCCCCCTCCGGCGCACCGGAACCAGCGCCCGCGGCCCACCCCCCACCGGCGCCGAGAACCGCGGCCCCCCATTCGCCCCGCCAACGACGACACCGGCCGGCGGCACCGCCCCCTGCACCGGAACGCCCCCATTCACACGCCCAAACGGCCCGGCCTCCGGCACGGACCGAACCGCCCCCCCGAACGGCGCAGCGACCTGCGGCCCAGGCGTCGGCGCGGCCAAAAACGGCACATCCGCCTGGCGGCCTGCCCCCGACGCCGCACCTACGCCGCCCACCGCCCCACCCGCCGACACGCCCTGCGCGGGACCAGACGAACCTCCGGACGCCCCCGAACCATCCGGCGAAGCAGCGACCGAAGGCCCGAGCGGCACTGCTGAGGCTCGCCCAGCAGCGGCCGTAGGCACCGCCGAGGACGCAGAAGTATCCGACCCCGGCGCAGGCGACGATGCCCCCGTAGCAGACGGCCCACTTGGCGCCGCCGGGTTCGGCTCAACGACAGGGGCGGTGGCAGACGGGTTGGTGGGCACAGCAGAGGGATGCTCGCCAACAGTTGGCGGCGCCGAGGACGCGGGAGCGGCCGACCACGGCGCGGGCACGAACGTGGCGGGCGTCGGCTCAACGGGCACTGCTTGGCTCGGCCCCGTGACGTGCTCGGACGACGGCGACGCAGGGGCGTCCGACGACGACACGGCGGGCTGCCCACCAAACGGCACCGGGCTCGACGCAACGGCGGTCTCGGGCGTGAACGGCGAGGGAGCCGCCGGGCTCGGCTCGGGCACGGGCCCAGGCGGCGGGGCGGGGGCGTCCGACAAGGGCACTTTGGCGAACGGATCAACGGGCGCGGAAGGCGCAGAGGCGTCCGGCGACCGCACCGTGGCGGGCGCCCCAACGGGTCCGGCCGAACTGGTGTCGCTGGTGGGCGCCTGTAGCGCGGGAGCCGCCGGACTCGCTTCAGGCGCGGGCGCGTCCGGCGACGGCACGGCGGGCGGATCAATGAGCGGCGCCGGGCTCGACTCAACAGCGGACTCAGACACGGTAGGCACGCGGCCGGTGGTGGGCGCGGTCGGCGCGGAAGCCGCCGAGCTCGGCTCGGGCACGGGCTCAGGCGGCGGCGCGGGGGCGTCCGACGACACCTCGGCGGACGGCTCAACGGGCGCGACCTGGCTCAACCCGGGCGCGGAAGGCGCGGGGGCGCCCGACGAGGACACCTCGGCAGACGACTCAACGGGCGCGACCTGGCCCGAGCTGGTAGGGAGCGCGGCCGACGCACGAGCCGCCGGGCTTGACTCGACGGCGGACGCGGCAAGCACGGGGCCAGTGGTGGGCGCGGGCGCCGCAGGGCTCGACTCGGGTGGCGACGCGGGCGGGTCTGGCGACGGTACGGCAGGGGACGGATCAACGGGCGGTGCCGGGCTGGACTCAGGCGCTGGCGGACTTGACTCGGTGACGGGCTTGGACGGCGGCGGCGCGGGGGCGTCCGACGGCTGCGCGGTGGCGGGCAGCCCACCAGGCGGTGCTGGGGTCGACTCGACCGCAGGCTCGGGCGCGGGTCCGGGTGGCGGCACGGTTGGGGAAAGTGCGGGCGCGGCCGGTGACGGCATCGTGGCGGGCGGCCCAACAGGCGCGGCCTGGCTCGGGTCGTTGGAGGGCGCCGGTGGGGTCGGCGCGGACGAGTCGACGGGGGGCTGGGGTGGGGTGGGGAAGCCCGGGAGGTCCAGCGGGAGAGGCGGGAGGTCGACACCGTCTTCAGGAGGCATGGTGCCGACATTGAAACGAGAGGGGACGCCAAGGCACATGGGTCTCGAGGCCCAATCGGGGACCCAATTCAGTAGAGGGACGTGCTTTCGCGGGCGGTTCGGCGCAGGCCGAGGAGGGTGCCGGCGGCGAGGGCGCAGAGGGGGGCGAGGACGTTCAGTGGCGGGGTGATGTGCTCGACGGGGTGGAGGTTGGCGAGGACGGCGGGGACGGCCGGGCCGAGGGCCGTCAGGAGCGGGAGGGTGACGGGGCCGGAGACGCCGGCGCGGCGCAGGCGGGGTGCGGTGAGGCGGGCGGCGAGGAAGCCGATGGGTAGCTGGACAAGGGCCGCCGCGGCTGCGGACGTCCAGTAGAAGGCGTCCGAGGACGAGAAGGTGGGCGCGGCGAAGGCGGCGGCCGCCACGGCGATCGCGAGCGCGGCGAGGACGGCCAGGGCGGCGGCCGCGGTGAGCAGTACCGTCGTGGCGGCGCGGCGGCGGTCGGGCATGGGGCTCCTTCAGCGGGCGGCGAACCAGGTGACGACGGCGCCGGTGAGCAGGACCACGGCGGCGGCCGTCCAGGCGGGCGCGGCGCCGAGGTCGAGGCGGGCGCGGGCGGGGTCGCGGGGGTCGTAGCGGACGGTCAGCCGGTCGGACGGACGGCGGCGGGGGCGGCCGGACTCGGTGATGACGTGGTCGCGGCCGTCCGCGGAGGTGAACCGGACGGTCAGCGTGTACTCCCAGCCGGACGGCTCGACGCCCTCGCCTTCGCAGGCCAGGACGGTGCCGGTGGCGCGGGCGGGGGTGCGGCGGCGGGCGGCGGCGTCCGCGACGACGATGAGCGGTGCTGCGACGAGCAGGACAGGTCCGGCGACCAGCAGCGCGGCCCGGCCCACCGGGGCGAGGTCAAGGAGGTACAGCGCGGCCCACGCGGCGGCGGCCGCGATGGCGAGGGCCACGGCGCGGCGTCTCATCGTCCTTCCCTTGGCCGGAACGACCCGAGGATGGCGGGGACCCGGGCGGCGGCGGTACCGCCGTCGGGAGAACGGATCACGAATTCGAGCAGGGTCCGCCGCTCGGTGAGGACATAGAGGCCGGTCAGGCGCATGGGGGTGCGGGTGCCGTCGGCCGAGGTGATCGTGTAGCGGGCCTCGACGCGGCGCGCGTCGGCGCCGTCCAGCGCGGTGCGGCGGACGGCGGTGAGGCGGTAGCCGTTCAACAGGGCGAGGCCGCGGAACTGGGCCAGCTGGCCGTCGAGCTCGCCGGGGAAACGGTCGCGGCGGCCGAGGTGGATCTGGCCGTCGTCGACGCCGGACGGCAGTTCCGGGCCGTCGACGTCGAGGGTCGGCGCGCCGCTCTCGTCGGTGCCGCCGTGCGGGGCCCAGCCGGCCGGATAGGCGAACGTGTAGGCGTCGGTGCGGTACTCGCGGAAGCCCGCCGGGACGGGCGGCGGGTCGTGGTGCGCGGAGCAGCCCGCGGCGAGGGCGAGGACGGCGCAGGCGGTCAGCCGAGGCAGCGCTTCCACGGCACCCACCCCTCCCCCGGCTTGTAGTACTGGGCCCCGGTGAGGGTGTTGATCTGGTGCTCGGTGGAGCTCTCGAACAGTCCGCCGAACTTGCTCTTGCCGCCGGCCTCGCCCTTGACGTCGAGCTTGCCGGTGTCGCCGCCGACGTCGTAGGTCAGCCGGGACATCCGCCCGCCGCCGCCGTCGAAGTAGCGGTCGAGGGCGCCGTCGTCGCCGGTCCGCGTGTAGTCCTCGAACGCCTGCCGGTCCTGCGGGTCGGCGTAGTCGAGGGTCTTGTCGGTGACGGTGCGCTGGGAGCTGAGGATCCACTGCTTGCCGGCGGTCAGCTCGCCCTTGTCGCCTTCGAAAGAGCCCTTGGCCTTGCCGTCGGCGCGGAAGTAGATGACGTTCTGGGAGTTGCCGGTCTTGGTCAGGCTGATCGGGTCGCCGTCCTTGTCCTCGGTGTACGCCCAGGTGGTCTGGCCCCGGTGCTTGACGTTCAGGCCGAGGTTGGGGTTGAGCCGGATCTGCCCCTTGATCTTCTCGGCCTCGGCGGGCGACAGCTCGACGCCCTTGCCGCCGAGCCGCTTGCCGATCTCGTCGACCGCGAGGGCGAGCGCGTCGGCGGCGCCGGCGGCGGCGCGTTCGCGGGTGCCCTTGGGCAGCACCTTCCAGACGTCGCCGAGGTCGACGAGGACTCCGATCTCCCCTTCGCCCTTCTCGGTGTAGTAGGTGGTGCGCTGCCCGGTCTTGTGGTCGGTGCGGGTGCCGTCGATCAGCCAGCCGCGCGCCTTGAACGGCAGTTTCACCTTCCACAGGTTCAGCTCGCCTTTGAATCCGCCGGTGGGGCCGCCCTCCTGGTAGTCGGCGGACGGTTCCTTGTCGGGCTCGCTGCCGCCGATCCAGCGGTCGTAGTACTTGCCGACCCATGGCGTTTTGCCGATGAGCCAGGAGAATCCGCCGGTGATGGGATTGGTGCGGACGACGAATTTCGCGGTGTTCCCGATGCGGTGGTCGACGAGGTCGTCGAAGAACTTCTTCGCCTCCTTCTCGCCGTCGAAGGAGTAGACCGTTCCATTGGTGAACTGCCCGCCGCCCCAGATGCCGATCTTGCCGAATCCGAAGTCGAAGTCCGGGCTGGCGGCCGCCCCTTCGCCCCAGGTGAAGTCGGTGACCTCCCAGGTGGTCTTCCCGTCCGGGCCGACCTTGCGGGTGAGCTGGACGGTGCCGCGGCTGTTGGTCCTCACGTTGATGCGGGTCGGGATCGTCACGGTCTCTTCGAGGTATTTCGTCTCGATGCCCGTCGTGCAGGCGGTGGTGGGCTCGTCGGGGTCGGTCCGGCCGCCGTTCCCGCCGCCTCCCGCACAGGCGTCGCCGAGGTGCATCCGGTGCAGCGCCCGGCACACCGCGTCACTGGTCTGACCTGGGACGCCGAGGACGAAGAGCGATGCGCAGACCGCCGCGACCAGGGCCAGGATCCCGGCGTACTCCGGGACGGACGCGCCGCGGTCGGCGACCCGGTCCGGGCTGCGCTGCTGGGGGGACACGCCTCGCAGGCTCGCACGCGCGATTCCGTCGCGAATGAGTCCGAGGACCCAAATACGGGCCCATTCACAGGTCCGTTCTCCGGCCGTTCTCGGGCCCGTTACCTGGGCTTCTCATTCAGCCCGCGTAGGGGCGGCGGAAACCGATGTTCCCGTCGTAGGTGGCGAACTTCACGACGTCGCCCGTGTGCGGCGCCTCGATCATCGTGTGGGTGGCGGGATCGACGACCATGCCGACGTGTTCGGGGCCGCGCGGGCCCATATTGAAGAACACCAGGTCGCCCGCCTTCTCCTGCCCGGCAGAAATGCCCTGCCCGAACCTCCACTGGTCGTATGTGACGCGGGGGGTCGAGATTCCCGCCGCGCGGTACGCCATTTGCACGAGGGACGAGCAGTCGCAGTTCCCCATGGTCGCCACGTTCGGGTTCGGCGCCGTGCAGGTCCCGCCCCATTGATACGGGGTGCCGAGTTGCGCCTCGGCGAAGGCGATGGCGCGCCGGATCATCTCCGGGGTCCCTGCGGGCAGCGGGCCCGGCGGCGGCATCGCGCCGCCGTATCCGATGTTCTGGTACGGGAACCCGTTGTAGGCGACGTCGCTTTCCTTGTCGACGAGCCGGAGCTTGAACGTCTTCTTCACGGCCGCCGCGTCGCCGCCCGGCCATGCCACGGTGCCGTCGCAGACCAGCCGGGCGGGGGCCGTCGGCTGCTCCTCGGGCGCGGACTCGCCCGGCGGGACCGGGGAGAACTCGTAGGTGCAGTCCGGCACGACGAGACGGGCGATCGCGACGGCGTTGCCGACGCGGCCGATGCCCTGGTCCCCCTTGGAGTCGGTGCACAGATGGCGGCCGTGGCGCAGGTCGTCCTTCTCCTGCTCGGTGAGCTCGCCGTCCTTCTTGAGCTGGCAGTCGGCCGTGACGGCCTTGACCTTCGCGTACGTCCCGTCGAGCCCGGTCAGGTGCACCTTGGCGTCGACGCGCGTGCCGTTGTCGCGGGCGTAGCGCTCGGCCGCGTTCTGCGGGGCGTCGTCGGCGAGCAGCCACGCGCCGAGGCCCGCGGGCGGCGTCCCGGACAGCGCCATCTCCGCCAGCCGCAGCCGGAGCGGTTCGAGCGCGCCGAGGGCCGCGGCGTCCGCGCCGCGCTGCGCCCGGCTGCGCATGTCGCCGGCCTGCGCGACGCGGCCGAACAGCAGCACCGCCGCGACCAGGCACAGCGCCATCCCGACGACGAGGACCGAGGTGGCCGCGCCCTCGTCGCCGCGCCGGCCCGCCCGGCTCATCGCGCGAACCAGCCGCCGAACAGGATGCCCGTCAACGCGCCGGCCAGCATGAACGGGCCGTACGGGAACTCGTCCTTGCGTCCGGCGCGGCCGAGGAGCAGCCACGTCACGCCGTACACGCCGCCGTACAGGAAACCGGCGACCACGCCCGTCACCCATGCCGCCTCACCGAGCCAACCGAGGTACAGGCCGAGGACACCGGCCAGTTTCACGTCGCCGCCGCCCATCGCGTGCGGCAGCAGGAGGTGCTGGACGAAGTAGAAGGCCCACAGCACCGCCATCCCGATCACGGCGTGCGCGAACCGGAGCGCGCCGTGCGGGGTGAACGGGACGGCGGCCGCCAGCAGGACCGCCCCCGCGAGGTAGGACGGCAGCGTGAGCGGGTCGGGCAGCCGCCGCACCGCGACGTCGATCACCGCGAGCAGGACGCCCACCACACCGAGGTAGGCGAACGCCACGGAGTCCGCCCGTCCGCCGAGCCGGACCGCGAGCGCCGCGAGCACCGCCCCCGTCAGCACCGCGACCCCGGTTCTGGCGCGGGGCGTGAGCGGCCCGCGGTAGGCGGCGGTGACCGGGGCGCACAGCCACCCGGCGGCCGCTCCCGCGACCGCCGCTCCGGTGGCCGCGGCCTCGCCCATCAGGTGTCGCCCTTGGCGCCGCCCGGGTCGCCCTCGAAGATCTTCTTGAGCGCGTCCTGGACCGCCTTGGTGACCGTGTCGACGATCCCGAGGCTGTAGAGCCCCGCGATGATCGCGGCCACCAGGATCAGCATCCCGGCCCACTCGAAAATGTCGGCCCCGCGGTCGTCGGGGTTCTTGAGCCGTTCGACGCGGTCCCGGAAGAAGAGCGCGGCCTGTTCCTCGCCCGCCCGCATCGACAACCGGGCGCGTACCACGACCGGAAGCAGAACGTTCATCATCGATTCCCTTTACCAGCAGATGCCGAGAACACAGGTCTTGTCGCCGCCCTTGTCGCCGCCACCGCCGCCACCGCCGCCCGGGTCACCGGAGAAGATGCTGGTGAGGGCGCCCTTGACGCCGTTCGTCGTGGTGTCGACGATGCCGAGGCCGTAGAGGCCGGCAATGACGGCGGCCACCAGGATCAGCATCCCCGCCCACTCGAAGACGTCGGCTCCGCGATCGTCGCCCAGAACCCTTTCACGCACCGATTCAAGGTTCATCGGCGTCCTTTCCTGGTCGGCCGTATTTTCGGCCGGGAACGTGCGTCCGACCGTTTTACGACCACCAAAATATGGAGCGGGCGGCGCCATTCCCAGGGCCCGCCGTCCCAATCGGCGGCCCGGCCGCGTGGGCCCAGGGGCCGGGGACCGGTCCCCGGCGCCGGTCACCGGCTCCGCCCCAGATCACCGGACGTGCCGATCCAGCGGGCGATCGCGGCGCCGCGCGAGGTGACGCCGAGCTTGGCGTAGATGCGGTTGACGTGGTTCTTCACCGTCTTCTCCGCGAGGAACAGCCGCGCCGCGATCTCGCCGTTGGACGCGCCCTGGACGATGAGCCGCATGACCTCCGCCTCCCGCGCCGACAGGCCGAACCCGCCGTGCGGGGCGTCCGGCGGCGTGCGGGCCTCGGCGGGCACGGCGGTCCCGGCGGTCTCGGCGGTCCCGGACGCCTCCCGGACGGCGCCGACCAGCGCGGACACCGCCGCGGGCGACAGCGGGTGCGCGCCGCCGACCGCGTCGTGCACGGCCGCGATCAGCTCGTCCGCGGTGAACGCGCCGTGCACGAGGTAGCCGGTCGCGCCCTTGCCGAGCGCCGCCCGCACGGTGCCGGGGTCGTCGGTGTAGGTCAGCATGAGGACCGGGGCCAGCGGGCTGATCTCCGCCACGGCGGCGACGCCGTCCATCAGCGGCATCCGCACGTCCAGCAGCACCAGGTCGGGGCGGAGCCGGGCGGTGAGCTCCACGGCGCGCCGCCCGTCGCCCGCCTCGCCCGCGACCTCGATCCCGTGCGCCTCCAGCAGCGACACCAGGCCGGAGCGGACCACCACGTTGTCGTCGGCGACGAGGACCCGCGTCGCGCCCATTCAGCTCACCTCCGCGGGACGGTCCGCACCGGCGGACCCGGCCGGCTCCGTCGCGACGCGGACGAGCAGGGTCGTGCCCTCGCCGGGCTCCGAGCGGACGAGCGCCGTCCCGCCGGCCCGTTCCGCGCGCTCGTAGACGCCGACCAGGCCGTAGCGGCCGCGGCGCGCGTGGTCGTCCAGCGGCGCCGTGCGGAACCCGCGCCCGTCGTCGCGGACCGTCAGGACGACGTCGCCCGCCGCCCGCGCGAGCCGGACGGTCACGTTCGCGGCGGCCGCGTGCCGCTCCACGTTGGCGAGGGCCTCGCCGAGGATGGCGAGCACCTCGTGGCGCGAGCGCTGCGGGAGCCGCGCGTCGCCGGCGACGTCGGCGTGGACGGTGACGCCCGTCCGGGCCGACCAGGCGGCGCAGGCGGCGCGCGCCCCGTCGGGCCGCGGCGCGCGGGCGGCGGTCCGACCGGCGCGACGCCCCCGCCGCGGCGCCGTTCGGGAGAGCGG
>NZ_JBEYYT010000076.1:0-30043 GCF_040645715.1 Spirillospora sp. NPDC046719
CCCGCCCCGCGCCCGCCCCCCGGGCGCTGCGCCCGGCGGGCCGCGGCCCCCCCCGGGGGGCGGGGGCGGGGCCCCCCCCCGGCCCGGCCCCCCGCCCCTGGGGCCCGGCGTACGGCCGGGGACGGAGAGGTCAGGCGCGCTTGGCGCGCGTGACGCGGAGCAGCGGGATCAGGTTCAGCGCCAGGCCGACCACCGCGACGCCGCTGACCAGGTTGACGCCCGGGTGGAACTCGGCGAAGCCGCCGCCTCCCCCGGCCGTGCCGCCCGCGACCAGCGCGGTCACCACGGCGAGGACCAGAGCCGCACCGACCTGGCCGGACGTCTGCACCAGGCCGGAGGCCAGGCCCTGCTCGGAGTCGTCGATGCCGTCGGTCGCCTGCGCCATGATCGAGCTGAAGCCGAACGCGAAGCCGCCGCCCAGCAGGAGCATCGTCGGCAGGATCGTGAACGCGTAGTGCGGGGTGTTCCCGGCGGTGGCCAGGAACCACACGTACCCGAGGCTCAGCGACGTCATGGAGCTGATGATCAGCCGCGGTGTCCCGTAGCGGTCGATCAGCCGGCCGACGAACGGGGAGCCGAACGCCACGATGAGCCCGGCGGGCAGCAGCGCCATGGCCATCTTGAGCGGCGACCAGTGCAGGACGTCCTGCAGGTACAGAGTCATCATGAACTGGAAGCTCAGGTACGAGCCGAAGAGCGCGACGATGCTGAGGTTGGCGCGGACGATGGTGCCGATCCGCAGGATGCCGAGCCGGATCAGCGGGTGCCGCACCTTGTTCTCGGTGACGACGAAGCCGATCAGCAGGGCCGCGGCGAGCGCCACGGAGCCGAGCGTGACCGGGTCGAGCCAGCCCCGGTCCGGCGCCGAGACGACGGTGTAGACGGCGAGGAGCATGCCGCCGGTCAGCGTGACGGCGCCGACGAGGTCGTGACCGCCGTCCGCCGCGGCCTTGTCCCGCGGGATCAGGGCGATGCCCGCGGCCAGCGCGACCAGGGCGAGGGGAACGGGGGTCAGGAACGTCCAGCGCCAGCCGAAGCTGGTGAGCAGCCCGCCGAGGATCAGCCCGGAGGAGTAGCCGCTCGCGCCGAAGACCGAGAACACCGACAGCGCCCGGTTGCGCGCGGGTCCCTCGTGGAAGGTGGTGGTCAGGATGGACAGGGCGGTCGGCGCGGTGAACGCGGCGGCCAGGCCCTTGACGAAGCGGGTGACGATGAGCAGCGTCCCGTCGCTCACCAGGCCGCCCACCAGCGAGGCGGCGGCGAACACGGCGAGCGCGATGAGGAAGACCCGGCGGCGGCCGAGAAGGTCGGCCGTGCGTCCGCCGAGCAGCAGCAGGCTGCCGTAGCCGAGCACGTAGCCGTTGACGATCCACTGCAGGGACGTGGTGGACAGGCCGAGCTCGGTCCCGATCGAGGGGAGCGCGACGCCGACCATCGAGACGTCGAGTCCGTCGAGGAACAGCACGGCGCACAGCACCGCGAGGACGCCCCACAGCCGGGGAGTCCAGGCCTGCTCGGCCGGCGCGCTCGCGGCGGCCGGGCCGCGGACGGCGGAGGCGGGTGAGGTGTCGGTGAGAGTCACGTCGGAGGACGATACATGCACATGCATTCAATGTCCAAGCATAAATTTCCTGCGAACTTAATGCGGGTGCATCTGATGCGCGCGCATGCTAAGATGCGCGGCATGGAGTCGGAGACGGCCCTGGTGGGCCGGTGGCGCTCGCTGGCGACGTGCTACAACACGGTCGCCTGCGACCTCGATCGCTCGTTGCAGGAGGCGCACGGCCTGAGCATGAGCGAGTTCGAGACGCTCGACAGGCTCGTCGAGGCCGACTGTGAGAAGCGCCGCATGCAGGAGATCGCCGCGGCGATGTATCTCAGCCAGAGCGCGCTGTCACGGACGGTCGCCCGGCTGGAGAAGCACGGCCTGGTCGAGCGCGTGATGTGCGAGTCGGACCGCCGCGGCGTGTTCGTCGCCGTGACCGAGGCCGGCCGCGCGCGGCACGCCGAGGCGCACAAGACCCACATCGATGTCCTCGCCAGACACCTGCCCGTCCCTGTGCCCTGACGCGCCCGGCGAGCGAAGGCCGAAAGCCCCGGGCCCCCTCACCCGGACGGCCTGACCAGGCCCAGCTCGTAGGCGATGATGACGAGCTGGACGCGGTCGCGCGCACCGAGCTTGGCGAGCAGCCGCGCCACGTGCGCCTTGGCCGTCGCCACGCTGATGACCAGTTCCGCCGCGATCTCCTGGTTGGACAGGCCGCGCCCGACCAGGGTGAGGACCTCGCGCTCGCGCTCGGTGACGCCGTCGGCGGGGCGCGGCGGCCTCGGCGCCGGTTCCGGCCGCGCCGCGAACTCCTCGATCAGCTTCTTGGTGACGCTCGGCGCGATCAGGGCCTCCCCGTTCGCGACGACGCGGATGGCCGCCAGGATCTCCTCCAGCGCCATGTCCTTGACGAGGAACCCGCTGGCGCCCGCCCTGAGCGAGCCGTAGACGTACTCGTCGTCGTCGAACGTGGTCAGCATCAGGACGTGCGCCGTCCTGATCCGCCGGGTCGCCTCAATGCCGTCCATGTCGGGCATCCGGATGTCCATCACCACGACGTCGGGGTGGGTCTCGTCCACCAGCGCGACCGCCTCGGCGCCCGTCCCGGCCTCGCCGACGATCTCCATGTCGGGGGTGTCGGCCATGAGGACGCGCAGGCCGGTGCGGATCAGCGGCTGGTCGTCGGCCAGCACGATGCGGATCGTCATGCCACCGCCGCCGGCAGGGGGAGCTTCGCTGGCAGGGGGAGCTTCGCCGCCACCCGGAACCCGCCGCCGGGACGCGGCCCGGCGGTGAAATCGCCGCGCAGCAGCACGACCCGCTCCCGCATCCCGACGATGCCGTAGCCGGTACCGACCACGCCGCCGCTGCCGTCGTCGTCGATCTCGACGGCCACCTCCTCGTCCCGGTAGTCGATCGTCACCCGGCAGCGGTCGGTGCCCGCATGGCGGACGACGTTCGTGACCGCCTCCTGGACGATCCGGTAGGCGGAGAGGTCGACGTCCGGCGGGAGCGGCCGCGGCTCTCCCACCCTGCGGACCTCGACCTCGACGCCCGCATCCATCGTCGCCGCGGCCAGGCGGTCGAGATCGGCCAGGCCGGGGGCGGGACCGAGCGGTGCGGCGCCCGGGTCGTCCCTGCGAAGGGCGGTGAGCATCCTGCGGAGACCGGACAGGGTGTCGCGGCTGGTCGCCTCGATCGCGTCGAGCGCGTTGCGCGCCTCCACCGGCTGCGTGCTGATCACCCGTCCGCCCACGCCGGCCTGGATCGCGATGATGCCGATGCTGTGCGCGACCATGTCGTGCAACTCCCGGGCGATCCGGAGCCGCTCGGCCGCGACGGCCTGCGCCGTGGCCTGCTCGCGGAGCATCTCCGTGTGCGCGCGCCGCGCACGGATGGAGTTCCCCGTCATCCACGTCACGGCCATCGCCAAGACGACGGTGACGTGGAGCACCGCGTCCGCGGACAGCCACGCGAGGACGGACAGGACCTGCAGCACACAGGTGACGACGGCGACGGGGACCGAGATCCTGCGCTCGCGTGCCGCCGCGATGTAACCGGCCGCGAGATCGGTGAGCAGTATCTCAGCCCGCCGATCGTCCCGTTCCGCGTCTGCATGAGGGCGACGATCCAGGCGAAGAGCAGGATCCCGTGGGCCGTCAGCGGACGGCGCCTCAGCAAGGCCATGACCAGGGCCGTGAGACCGGCCGACAGAAGCACGGCCGCCTCGCCGGGGAACCTCGGCGGGGACACCGTCATGAACAGGACGCCGGGATAGAGGGCGGCCCCGCACCAGGCCAGGACCGTCCCGGCGACTCGGCGCGCTCGACGCCGCGGCGGGGCTGACATGCGCCGATCGTAACCTTCGGCCACCCGCCCGCACATTGGCCCGCAGGCGTAATCCTCCAGGCTGTGAGCAGCGGCGATGAATGTGTCCGACGGGCCGATGCCGGGCCGCCGCACCGTCGGCACCGTTGTTTCCATGAAACGCTGGGCGTCGTTCTTACTGGCCTTAGAAATTCTGGGAATCGCACTCTTCTCCGCGATGTACGACTCGCTCGATTTCCGCATCTATTGGCTGGGCGGGCACATCGTCACGGACGGCTCCCGCCTCTACCATGAGCGAATCGCCGGCCTCTGGTTCACCAACACCCCCTTCATGGCGGCGTTGTTCGCACCTCTCGCCGCATTGCCGCTCACCCTTGCCCGGATGCTGTGGCAATCGGCCGCGTTCGCGGCCTTCATCTGGGCCTGCTCCCTGACCGCGAAACTGGCCGACCGCCGTCCGCCGCTCGTCGCGGTCGTGGCCGCCGGCCTGCTTCTGGAACCCGTCCGGCACTCCTTCTTCCTCGGCCAGGTCAACCTCTTCCTCTTGGCCCTCGTCCTCGCGGACATGCACCGTGCGGCCCTCGGCCGTCCAGCCGGGATCGGCATAGGCATCGCCACCGCGGTCAAACTGACACCGGCCATCTTCATCGTCCTGCTACTGCTCACGAGGAGGACCAAGGACGCCGTCACAGCCCTTGCCGCTTTTGCCGTCTGCACCTTGCTCGCCTATGCGATCGCACCCGACGCGTCCCGCACCTATTGGCTGCACACCTTCTTCGACACGTCGCGCGTCGGCGTCACGTACATCAGCAACCAGTCGCCCTATGGCGCGTTGGCCCGCGTTCTCCATGGCACAGCCGAGATAGGCAGTTGGTACACCGCCATTCCATTGACCATCGGCGTTTGCGGTCTCGCGATCGCCGCACTCTGGGCAAGGCGCGGCGACTGGCTGAGCGCCACCGCGATCACGGGCATGACCGGCCTGCTCGTCTCCCCGATCTCCTGGGCGCACCACTGGGTGTGGATCGTCCCGGCCCTGGCCGTCCTCCTCCGCGACGGGTGCCGGAAGACGGCCTTGGCCGGCTGCGCCATCTTCGTCCTGTCCCCCTTGTGGTGGACGCCCCACAACGGAGACCCCCGCGAATACGGCCTACATCTCCTGACACCCGTAGCCAACTGCTACCTCATCGCCGGCCTGTACTTCCTCGCCCACATGGCCATCCGCCTACGCCACGAACACGACACTCGTGGTGCCTCTTCGGCCTCGATGAGGCGCCCTTCATCGGCCGTGGACGGAAGCCCCGCGAAATTAATGCTCTAGCGCTCTGGCAGCGTCGCATGCGGAGGTGTCGGCCTGATGTCGATCATGGTGTTGGTGATCGCCCATCTTTCGTGGTCCCGCCAGGCGCCATCGATGTACAGCAGTTCGGGAGAGCAGCCCTCATAGCGGAAGCCGACTTTCCGAACCAACTTGAGGGAGGCGTGGTTGTCGGGCTGGATCTGGGCTTCGAGCCGGTGAAGCTGCAATTGCTCGAAGGCGTAGCGCACCACCAGTGTCAGCCCTTCGGTCATGTAGCCCTGGCCGGCAGTAGGAGCAAAGGCCGCGTAGGCGATGGACGCGGACTGGAACCGTCCCCGAATGATGCTGTTGATGTTGACTACACCGGCGATGGCTCCACTTCCGCGCACGCAGATCAACACCGACTCTTCATCGGGCTGCGCGTACCGCGCTAGGTAACCCTGGTACTGCTCTGGCGTGGACGGCAGAGAAACCCATGGGCGATGCAGATCCGCGCTGGCGTTCACCAAGCCGAGGAATTCGTCCTGATCAGCGCTGGCGAGCTGGCGCAGAGTCACCCGGCTGAAGCTGTTCGACTGCTCGGCTTGGAAGACCTCGATCCCCGCATCGTCCACAGACGGGACGATACCGGGCGGATGGGAAGGCAGGACGGCTGCGAGGCCCTACGTCCGCCCGCAAGGCGCACGGCAGCCGCCGTCAACCGCGAAGCGCCCTTGAAGACGACCGGGCCCGAGGCCGGTACCGCGACCACGGCCGGACCTGCTCGCCAGACCGCCAGATCAGCGAGGGGCGCGGCGGGCGCGTTCGTGCGGGTCGCGGACGAAGCGGTGCAGATGCCGCTGACGGCAAAAGGCCCCTTGCGGGGAGCGCAAGGGGCCTTTGAGGTGGAGCCGCCTGTCGGAATCGAACCGACGACCTATTCATTACGAGTGAATCGCTCTGCCGACTGAGCTAAGGCGGCGCGCCGTGCGCGAACACGGCTGGATGCAGTCTACCGGGTCCGCGGGGGTGGATGCGCACTGGTTAATCCGCGGCACGGCTCGGTCAGTGGCAGAGCGTCCCGTTCTTCGGCGGCTCCGTGGTGACCAGGTAGGTGTCGGTGGCCTTGGTGATGCAGGCGTTGCCCTGCAGGTAGGCGGTGTGGCCGTCGCCGTCCAGGGAGAGGAGGACGCCGGAGTCGAGCTGCTTGGCGAGGCTCTGCGCCCACTTATACGGGGTGGCTGGGTCGCGGAGGGTGCCGATGACGACGATGGGCGGGGCGCCCTTGGCGTGCACGGCCTGGGGCTGCTGCTTCGGCTGGACGGGCCAGTAGATGCAGGGGAGCCCGCCCCAGACGACGAAGGGGCCGAAGTGGGGAGCGGCCTTCTTGGCCTGGTCGGCGGCCTGGCCGTAGGCGGCGAGGTTCGGCGGGTTCGGCTTGTCGACGCAGTTGACGGCCATGTTGGCGTCCGTCTGGTTGCTGTAGCTGCCGTTCGGCTTGCGCTCGACCATCTGGTCGGCGAGGGCCAGGAGGAGCGTCCCGTCACCCTTCTGCATGGCCTGGCTGAGGGCCTGACGCAGGAGGGGCCAGTAGTCCTTGAGGTAGAGGGCGGTGGCGATGCCCATCACGGCGAGGGACTCGGTGACCTTCCGCGAGTCGCGCGTGTTGGCCAGTGGGGTCTTGTCGGTCTTGGCCATGAAGGCGGTGAGGTTCTTCTCGGCCTCGCTCGTGGACGTCCCCAGGGGGCAGCCGGCCGACTTCACGCAGTCCTCGGCGAACGCGCGGAAGGCCGTCTCGAACCCCTTGGACTGCTCCACCAGGGTGCCGATCGCGGACTCCTTGGGATCCACAGCGCCGTCCAGTACGAGGGCACGGATGTTCTTCGGGAACTCCTCCGCGTAGATGGCGCCGAGGTAGGTGCCGTAGGACGCGCCGTAGTAGGTGAACTTGGAGTCGCCTACGGCGGCGCGGAGGATGTCCATGTCGTGGGCGGCGTCCTTCGTGCCCACGTAGGGGAGTTCGGCGGACGCCTTGCTCTTGCAGTTGTTCGCGAACTGCTTGCTCAGGCCCGCGAAGGCGTCGACCTCCTGCTTGTCGTCCGGCGAGGAGTCGGCGGCGAAGAAGCTGTCGAGCTGCGGCCCGGTATTGCAGCGGACAGGGTCGCTGGCGCCCACGCCGCGCGGGTCGAAGCCGACGATGTCGAAGCGCTTGCGCAGGTCGGCCCCGAAGCTCGAGGCGGCCTGGCGGACGAACTCGACACCGGAACCGCCCGGACCGCCCGGGTTGGTGAACAGCGAGCCGATCCGGGCGGACTTGTCCTGGGCGGGGAGCCGGATCATGGAGATCCCGACCTTCCCGCCGGACGGCTTCGCGTAGTCCAGCGGGACCTGCGCGGTGGCGCACTGGAAACCGCCGCCGCAGCTCTTCCAGTCCAGCTTCTGGCCGTAGAAGGCACCGAGCCCGGACGGGGCGGTGCCCGGCGACGTCGCGGCCGTCGCCTCGCGGCCCCCGCCGCCGTCGCCGCCGCTGCACCCGGTCGCCGCCGCCAGCGTCGCCGCCATGGCCACGCCGATGTACCTCGCTGCCCGCACCTGGACCCCGTCTCGTCGTAGCGGCACGTACCCCGGCGCCTACGCTACGTCGGACTGCTGGTCGAGGGCCACTTCCCTCGATGATCGTGTTCGATGCCGTCGAGCAGCCATTTGAGCCCTAGGTCGAAATCCTCCTGGTTGTAGATCCCCGTGTCGAGGACCGACCTCAGGTGCGGGAACTCCCCGCTCTCCAGGAGTTTGGCGATGTAGGTCTGCTCCAGCGCGCTCTGCCGCGCCTCGCCCAGGCCCGTCGCCCCCATTTCGCGAAGTCGCTGTTCGCGCAGGACGAAACCCAGCATGTAGTGGTCGACGGTCGTGACGATGGCCAGCATCTCCTCGGGATCGTCGGTGAGCCTCGCCGCGGCGGCCATCGACTGCTCCGCGTGCCGCAGCCCGTTCGGCCCGATCCGCGGCGACCGGCCGGCCAGCTCGAACATCCAGGGATGCCGCAGGCCGGCGGCGCGCTCCTTCCGGGTGATCGCGATCATCGCCTCGCGCCAGTCGTCCGGCAGCCCGTCCTCGACCAGGACCTCCACGGCGACCACGTCGTACATCAGGTCGAGGAGGTCCTCCTTCGCCTCGATGTGGGTGTAGAGGCTCATGGCGCGCACGCCGAGCTCGCTCGCGACCCGGCGGATGGAGACCGCCTCCAGCCCCTCGGCGTCGGCGATCTCGACGGCCTTGTCGACGATCGCCTCGCGCGTCAGCTTCGGACGCCGGCCGCCGCGCGGACGCGCCCAGATGTCGTTGGGACGGGCCCGTTCGCGACGCTCGGCCCGTTCCCCGCGCTCATCTCTCGCAGCCCGCTCGCCGCGTTCATCTCTCGCGGCCTGCTCGCCGCCCTCGGCTTTTTCGGGGCGCTCGCGGCGCCCGGCCTGCTCCGCGCGTTCCGTCCGTTCTGCGCGGTCGCCGTGCTCGGGCCGCTCATGCTCGTCCCGCTCCGGCCGTTCGTGGTCACGCTCGGGCGGCTCACTGCTCTCTGCCACGCCAGCGATCCTAACCGATACGGCGTATCGATACGGTGTACAGATTCAGCGAGACGGTGTACGGTGTGACCGATACGGCGTACGGAAACGGAGGGTTGATCTTGACCGCTACCCAGCAGGCGCCCCCGCCCGAGGCGAAGACGGGCATCGATCCGCATCTGCGCAACCTGGCGATCGTCGTCGTCCTCGGCGTGATCATGACGGTGCTCGACAGCACGATCGTCAACGTCGCGATCACCGCGCTCGGCAGGGACTTCGACACCTCGCTGTCGACCATCCAGTGGGTCGTGACGGGCTACACCCTGGCGCTGTCCATGGCGATCCCGATGACCGGCTGGTCGGTGCGGCGCTTCGGCGCCCGGACCATGTGGCTGGTCTCGCTCGGCCTGTTCATCGGCGGCTCGCTGCTGTGCGGGCTGGCCTGGTCGGTGCCCTCGCTCATCGTCTTCCGGGTCCTGCAGGGCCTGGGCGGCGGCATGCTGATGCCCGTCGGCCAGACGATGCTCGTCCGGGAGGCCGGGCCGAGCCGGATGGGACGGGTGATGAGCATCGTCTCCGTGCCCGCGATGCTCGCCCCGGTGCTCGGCCCGCTGCTCGGCGGCGCGATCGTCGACCACCTGAGCTGGCGCTGGATGTTCTACGTCAACGTCCCCTTCTGCGCCGCGGCGCTGCTGGCGGCCGTCCGGATGCTGCCGCGCGACACCGAACGCGACGCGGACGCGCGGCTCGACGTGGTCGGCATCCTGCTCCTGTCGCCCGGGCTCGCCGCCCTCGTGTACGGGCTGTCCGAGGCCGGGAACGGCAGCAGCCTCACCGGTGCCCGCTTCCTCACCAGCGTCATCGCCGGCGCCGCCCTGGTGATCGCGTTCGCCCTGCACGCGCTCCGCAAGCGCGAAGGTGCACTCATCGAACTCCGCCTCCTGCGCACCCGCGCCTTCACCACCGCCACCGGCGGGTTCTTCCTCTACAGCGCGTCCGTGTTCGGGCTGATGATCCTCATCCCGCTGTTCGCCCGGATCGTCCGCGGCGAGTCCGCGCTGGACTCGGGATGGCTGCTCGCCCCGATGGGCGTCGGCGCGATGATCACGATGTCGGTGGCCGGACGCCTGGTCGACCGGTTCGGCGGCCGCTGGATCGCCGTGGGCGGCGCGGCGATCGTCCTGGTCGGCACGCTCGGCCTGACCACGCTCGATCCCACGACGGGGCGGGCCGTCATCATGGGCGCGATGTTCGTCGTCGGCCTCGGGCACGGCATGATCGCCCCGTCCCTGATGGCGGCGAGCTACCAGGGACTCCCCCGCGAGGCGGTCGCCGCGGCGACCACTGGCGCGAACATCCTGATCCGGGTCGGCAGCTCGTTCGGCACCGCGGTGATGGCCGTCGTCCTCCAGATCGCCATTCGCCACGAGATCCCCGGCGCCGGCGGCAACCTCGGCGAGGCCGCGTCCCAGCACACCGCCCGCACACCGGAACTGCTCACCAACGCCTTCACCGAGACCTTCTGGTGGACGGCGGCGATCGTCGTGGCCGCGATCCTGCCCATCCTGGCCGTCCCTGGAAAGGCGAAGGCCGTCCCCGGGACGGCGAAGGCGGCCGAGTCATGATGCCCTCAGCCGCGCCGCGCGCCCCGTTCCGAGCAGCGGCATGCGGTGCCACGCCGGCGCTGAACCACGCCGACCGCGCCGGCGCCGGATCGTGGTCTCACGTCGGCCGGGGCGGTGGGGCCCGCGGAGGTGGACGGGCCCCACCGGCGCGCACCGCTACGGGGGATCGGAGCGCGCGTCTCAACCGGCAGCCCCGCCAACACGAACCTGCCGAAACCAATGCCCCCCGACACCCCAGCGGTTAGGAGGCTGGGGTGGCGTGGGCTGGGGTGCAGTGTCGGTTAGGAGGCGGGGGTGGCGGAGGTCTGTCCTCCGTTCGGGGGATTGCCGGGTTGGCCGCCCCAGCCGCCTCGGCCGCCCTGCGGAGCCAGGGAAGCGCAGGCCTGCATGGCCTTCTGCTCCGCCGCCGAGCGCGTCGGGCGGTCAGTGGGGCGACCCGACGGACGGCCCGAAGGCGCACCGCTGGGGCGTCCCGACGGCGGCGCGCCGCCGGGTCCACCGGACGGAGCGCCGCTCGGACGGCCCGAAGGCGCTCCACTCGGGCGGTTGCCGCGGTCCGGCATCGTGACGCCCTGCTTCTCCAAGCAGGCACGGAACGCCGACATCTGGTCCGTGCCGGCAGACTTGCTGGAACTCGCGTTCGCCTTGCCGTCGTCGCCGCCTCCGCAGGCCGCGGTGAGCAGCAGCGTCCCGGTGACGGCGAGACCGCCGAGCCACCGGCCCACGCTGGCCTTGTTCATCTCATCGTCTCCTCATCGGTGGTCAGCGGCCGGTGCCCTGGTTGACGGTGGTCGCGGTCACCGAGCCGTCCTTGCCGGTGGTGCCGCGCACAATGACCGTGGCGCCCGAGCCGAGGTCGCGGAGCTTGCCGTCCTTGGTGACGCTGATCCTGGTGCTGCCGCTCGTCTTGACCTTCACGGTCTTGCCGTCCGAAGTGCGCAGGTAGAGGGTGTCGCCGACGACCTTGGTGACGGTGCCGACCGTCATGCCGCCGCCCGCTCCCGCTCCCGCGCCGCCGCCCGCCTGGCCGGGGAAGCCACCGCCGAAGCCACCAGGGCCGCCGGTCCCGCCGCGACCGCCCTGCTCCGTGCCCGTTCCGCCGCCGCCCGCCTGGCCAGGGAAGCCGCCGCCGTAACCGCCGAAGCCGCGCGCGCCCGTCCGGCCGTAGCCACCCGCCGCGGCAGGGCCTCCGCCCGGCGAGCCGGAATCATCGGACGTCCATTTCTGCGCTTGGACACCGCCGAGGAAACCGGCCACGAGGAGGAGCCCGGCGCCCAAGTAGAGGGTCGGACCCGGCAGGGAACGCTTCGCCGGCTTCGCCGCCAGTTCCGCGTCGAGGTCACCGTCGAACGGAGAACTCGCGAGGAGTTCGGAGTCGCCCATCGGCCTTTCGAGCCCCGGCTCCGGCCCTCGACCCGGCTCCCGGTCGAGCAGCGGCGCCGCGCCTTGCCCTGGGGGCAGTGCTGCCGCGCCTTGCCCTGGGGGCAAGATTGCCCCCTGGCCTGATGCTGGTGCTTGGTCTGGGGGCACTCCCTGGCCCGGCGTCGCGCCTTGGCCGAGCGCGGGTGGTTGCCAGGACGCGGCGCCTTGGCTCGGCCCCGTGGGCTGGTCTCGGGTTGCGGCTTGGCTTGGGGCTTCGGTGTAGTCCGGTGTCGGGGCTTGGGTCGGCCCTGTGGGCTGGCCTGGGGTTGCGGCTTGGGCCGGTGGTTCGGGGGTGGGGTGCCAGGGGGCTGGGTCTTGGCGGGTGTTCTGGGCGGGGCCCGTGCTCGCCCATGGGCGGACGTGTTCTTCCGGGCCGGATGCGCCGGGGGTGCCTGCGGCGTCGCGGTCTTGTCCGTCGTGCCCTGAAACGCTCATCCGCGCCTCCTCTCCGTCGAAGTCCGAGGGCATCGGCTGCTCTGCCCGCCCGGCGTGCGGGGCGTGGGCGGGCGGCGTGTCCTTGGGCGGGGTAGGGCCGCTCGGGTTAGCGCGTCCCGCCACCGAGCGGTCGCCTGGCTCGGCTCGCGTATCGCGACGGGCGGGCGGCGGCGTGGCGCGGTCGGGGCGGGTGGGTCTGCGGCGTCTGCGGGTCATGGGCGGTTCCTTGGTCGGTCACTCATGGCGGAGCGCCTCGATCGGGCGGAGCTTCGCGGCGCGGTTGGCCGGATAGCTGCCGAAGAACAGGCCGATGGCGACCGAGACGGCCAGGGCGAGCACGATCGACGACGGCACCAGGACGGGTTTGACGCCGACGATCGTGAAGAGGCTGCCGACGACGCCCGCGACGACGCCGAGGACGCCGCCGATGAGGGACAGGACGGTGGCCTCGGCGATGAACTGGCCGAGGATGGCGCCGCGGGGCGCGCCGATGGCCTTGCGGATGCCGATCTCGCGGGTCCGTTCGGTGACGGTGACCAGCATGATGTTGGTGATGCCGATGCCGCCGACGAGGAGGCTGATCGCGGCGACGGCGCCGAGCAGGACGGTGAAGGTCTTGTTCGACTCGGAGACCGCGGACTGCACGCTGGCCTGGCTGGAGACGGTGAAGTCGGCGGTGCCGGACGAGGCGATGTCGTGCCGCTGCCCGAGGATCTGGGTGACCTCGGCCTGCGCGGAGTCGACGGCGTCGCTGTCCTTGGCCTGGACGATGATCTGGCTGAGGGCGCCGTACCCGGTGAGGGTCTCCTGGACGGCGGGCAGCGGCGCGATCGCGATGCTGTCGGGGTCGGAGAAGCTGGAGGAGGACGAGCCGGTCGCCTTGAGGACGCCGACGACGGTGAACCGGATGCCGCCGACGTCGATCTTCTTGCCGAGGGGGCTGACGCGTCCGAACAGGTCGGAGGCGGTGGTGCTGCCGAGGACGACGGTCTTGTTCGCGGCGGTGACGTCGGCGGTGGTGAACGCGGCGCCGGACGCGACGGTCTTGTTCGCGGCGGCGAAGTAGGTGGGGGTGGTGCCGACGAACTGGTTGATGGTGGCGCTGGTGCCCTCGTAGCCGGCGGTGACGGACTGGCTGGTCACGACCGGGGAGGCGCTCTTGACGGACGGGGCGTCGGCCGCGTTGACGAGGGCGGCGGCGTCCTGGGTGGTGAGGTCGTGGGCCTGGGTGCGGGGGCCGGAGCCCTCCCCGGAGCCGGAGCCGGCGCCGCCGAACCCGCCGAAGCCGCCCGGGCCGCCGCCGAAGCCGCCGCGTCCGCCGCCGCCACCGGTCGTCGACTTGGTGACGGTGAGGGAGTCGGCGCCGAGCCGCTGGATGCTCTTCTTGATCTGCTCGGACGAGCCGTTGCCGACGGCGACGAGGAGGATGACGGCGCCGACGCCGATGAGGATGCCGAGGGTGGTCAGGGAGCTGCGCAGCTTGTTGGCGGACAGTCCGCGCAGCGCGAACCGCAGGATCTCGAGGGGGCTCACCGGGCGCCCTCCGGGTTCCAGGACGCGTCCCCCGCGGTCCACGACGCGGCGGGCGTGGTCCAGGACGCGGCGGGCGGCGGGCCGGCGACGGGGGCGCGGCGGACGTCGTCGACCACGCGGCCGTCGACGAGCCGGACGACGCGTTTGGCGTGCGCGGCGACGTCGTCCTCGTGGGTGATGACGACGATGGTGCGGCGGGCGAGGCTGAGCCGGTCGAAGACGGCGAGGACGTCGGCGGTGGAGCCGCTGTCGAGGGCGCCGGTGGGCTCGTCGGCGAGCAGGAGGGTGGGGGAGGTGACGAGGGCGCGGGCGACGGCGACGCGCTGCTGCTGCCCGCCGGAGAGTTCGTTGGGCTCGTGCCGGGTGCGGTCGGCGAGGCCGACCTCGCGGAGGGCGGCGAGGGCGCGGCGGCGGCGTTCGGGGCCTTTGACGCCGCCGTAGGCGAGCGGGAGTTCCACGTTGGCCTGGGCGGTCATCCGGGGGATGAGGTTGAAGGACTGGAAGATGAAGCCGATGCGGCGGTTGCGGAGGATGGCGAGGCGGCGCTCGTCGAGGGAGCCGACGTCGATGCCGTCGAGGAGGTAGCGCCCGGTGGTCGGGACGTCCAGGCAGCCGATGATGTTCATCAGGGTGGACTTGCCGGACCCGGACGCGCCCATGATCGCGACGTAGTCGCCGGGTTCGACGGTGAGGGTGACGCCGCGCAGCGCGTGCACGGCGGTGTCGCCCTCCCCGTAGACCTTGCCGACGTCGCGGATGCTGAGGACGGGCTTGGGGCCGTCCTGCCGGGCGGCGGGGATCACCTGCGGCCCCCGCCGCCGCCCGGCGCGCCGCCGCCGAAGCCGCCGGCGGGTCCGGCGCCGCCGCCGGGGAAGCCGCCGCGCTGGGTGGTGCCGTTCGTCCCGGTGCCGGTGGAGGTGACGACGACCTGGTCGCCCTCGTTGAGGCCGGAGGTGATCTCGGTGCCCTGGTCGCCCTTCACGCCGGTCTCGACGGTGACGGTGCTCTGCCTGCCGTTGCGGACGACGGTGACGGTGCTCTGCCCGCCGGCCGTCCTGACGGCGGCGGTCGGCACGTAGAGGACGTCCTCGGCGGACGCGGTGGTGATCTCGACGGTGGCGGTCTGGCCGAGCCGGACGCCGGACGGGACCTTGGTGAGCGAGATCGTCGCGGGGAACTTCACGACGTTGTCGGTGGTGGTCGGGGACAGCCCGATCGAGGTGATCTTGCCGGTGGCGGTCGTGCCGGTGAGGGCGTCGAAGGAGATGGACGCGGTCTGGCCGACCTTGAGCTTGGTGGTGTCGGCCTCGGTGAAGTCGCCTTCGATCTGGAGGTGCTTGGTGTCGACGAGTTCCATGAACCCGGACCCGGACGAGGACGACGATCCCGACGACGACGAGGACGACGACGAACCCGACCCGCCGCCGCCCGACGCTCCCGCGCCGGACGACGCGGAACCGGACGAGCCGGACCCCGACGAGGACGACCCGGACCCGCCGGAGCTGCCGCCGACGGTTCCGTTGACGGCGGTGACGGTGCCGGCGAACGGCGCCTTGAGGACGGTGCCCTGGTAGGCGCGCAGCGCGGAGTTGTAGGCGTTCTTCACCTGCAGGTAGCTGGCGTAGCCCTTGGCGGACGTGGTGTCGCCGTCCTCGGCGGCCTCCAGGTTGGCCTTGGCCTCGTCGATGTTCTCGAGCGCCTCGGTCTGGTCGAGCCGGGCGAGGACCGCGCCGGCGACGACCTTCTGGCCCGCCTTGACGTAGATCTTCGCGACCGTGCCGGACGTGCCGAACGACAGGTCGCGGCTGCGTGCGCTCTCCACCGAGCCGGACGCCGACACCGACGCCGACACCGTGCCGCGCTCGACCCGCGTGACCCGGGTGGCCGCCGCGGCGCCGTCACCTCCGTCGCCGAGGGTGAGGTATGCGGTGCCGGCCCCGGCCACCAGCAGCACGCCGAGGGCGCCGTTGATGAGCGTGGTCCGGCGTTGGAACGGCCATTTCATGCGAGAAGGCTCTTGGCCGCGCATGGGGCTCTCGTGAGGTGAATATGAGAATTGGATGAGAGAGCCGGGACGGGTGTGACAGGACGGGCCCGTGCGGGCAGGTACAAGGGTCGCCGTCCAGCGTCGCGGCGCCGGGTGGACGGCGGCCGCATGCGGTCGAAATAGGGGCGTCGCGGGGGCGGTTGGCCCAGTCATGAGTGCAGCGAAGGAGCGGACCCGCGTCCGCATCGAGCAGAGCGGCAAGCGCGTCCGGGCGTACCTCGGCGGCAACCTGGTGGCCGACACCGTCGCGCCGACCCTTGTATGGGAGATCCCCTACTACCCGACCTACTACGTTCCGGTGGCGGACGTGCGGGCCGAGCTCGTCGAGGACGGCCCGGGCGAGCACTCGCCGAGCCGCGGCGACGCGACGGCGTACACGGTGAAGGTGGACGGTGCCGAGGCCCCGGGCGCGGCGCTCCGCTACCTGGAGTCGCCGGTCGAGGAGCTGCGGGGGCTCGTCCGGCTGGAGTGGGGCGCGATGGACGCCTGGTTCGAGGAGGACGAGGAGGTGTTCGTCCATCCCCGCAACCCGTACACGCGCGTGGACGTGCTGGCGAGTTCCCGGCGCGTGCGTGTGGAGGTGGACGGTGTGACGGTGGCGGAGTCGTCCAGCCCCAGGTTGCTGTTCGAGACGGGTCTTCCGGTGCGGTACTACCTGCCGAAGACGCACGTCCGGATGGATCTGCTAGAGCACACGGACACCGCCACCCACTGCCCTTACAAGGGGACGGCGGAGTACTGGTCGGTGCGGGCGAACGGCAAGGTCCACGAGGATCTCGCCTGGTCGTACCCGACGCCGCTGGAGGAGTCTCGCAAGGTGGCGGGGCTGGTCTGCTTCTACAGCGAGAAGGTCGACATCTACGTGGACGGGGTGCTGCAGGAGCGGCCGAAGTCGCGTTTCTGAGCGGAGGCGGTCCAAGGCGGACTCGTCACCCGGCTGAGAAGGGTTAGCCACCAGGCCACATTCGAGCGCGGAAGTTATCACCGGGCATTACACCATCGGATGGAACATCATGCGATGGTGTGATGCCTGTCGCTTTCTCCGAGCAGGACTTGCGACCTTCCCTACGGCTACGTAACCGTAGGTTACTAAAGCGTAAGTTAAGCGCGCCGACGGGGAGGCACCCTTGACCCCTGCACTCTCAGCACGGCCGGAACGGCCCGGAGCGGGCGGCCGGCTCGCCGCCGCCGCGCGCCTGCTGACGACGCCGCTCCTGCCGGAGGACTACCTCGGCCTGCTCAACCCGCTGTGGTCCACCGCCGAACCGCGCGGACGCGTCGAGGCGGTGCGGCACGAGGCGCCCGGCGCCGCCACCCTGGTGATCAGGCCCGGGACGGCCTGGCGCGGGCACCGCCCCGGCCAGTGGGTGAAGCTCGGCGTGGACATCGGCGGCGTCCGGCACTGGCGGACGTTCTCGCTGTCGTCCCCGGCCCGGCCGGACGGCCGCATCACGATCACGGTCAAGGCGGGCGAGGACGGCTTCGTGTCCGCGCACCTCGTGCACCGGATCCGGCCGGGCGCGATCGTCCGGCTCGGCGAGGCGGACGGCGACTTCACGCTGCCGTCGCCGGTGCCGTCCCGGCTGCTGTTCGTCACGGCGGGCAGCGGGATCACGCCGGTCATGGCGATGCTCCGGCACCTCGCCGCCGCCGAGGACGCGCCCGGGGACGCGCCCGACATCGTGCTCGTCCACTCCGACCGGCACGCCGGCGACGTCATCTTCGGCGAAGAGCTGCGGACGATGCCCGGGATACGGCTGCACGAGCGGCACACGTCCACCGGCGGCCGCCTCGCCCCGTCCGGCATCGCCGGCCTCTGCCCGGACTGGGCGGAACGGGACACCTGGGCCTGCGGGCCGTCCGGAATGCTCGACGGCCTGGCCGAGCACTGGCGCGCGGCGGGGATCGAGGACCGGCTGCGCGTCGAGCGGTTCCGGCCCGCGCTGGCCGCCGGCACGGGCGGCGAGGGCGGCCGCGTCCGCTTCACCGAGAGCGGCGTCGAGACCGACGCCGGCGGGAGCACCCCGCTCCTGGACGCCGGCGAGCGCGCCGGCGCGCTGCTGCCGAGCGGCTGCCGGATGGGCATCTGCTACAGCTGCGTCGGCCGCCTCCGCGCCGGGCGGGTCCGCGACCTGCGCACCGGCGAGGTGCACGGCGAGGAGGGCGAGATCGTCCAGACCTGCGTCTCGGCCGCCGCCGGCCCCGTCGACATCGAACTCTGAAAGGGACCGACGATGCCCGCAACGACCGACCACCTCACCCCCGCCGACCACGCCGCGATCGCCCGCGAACTCGACGCCCTCCGCGACGAGGTCACCGCCGACCTCGGCGAGCGCGACGCCGACTACATCCGCAAGGTGATCCGCTGGCAGCGCGGGCTGGAGATCGGCGGCCGCGCGCTGCTGATGGCGTCCGCGCTGCCGCCCGCCTGGCTCGCCGGGACCGCGACCCTCGCCGTCGCGAAGATCCTGGAGAACATGGAGATCGGGCACAACGTCATGCACGGCCAGTGGGACTGGATGCGCGACCCGAAGATCCACTCGACGACCTGGGAGTGGGACAACGTCTCCCCCGCCGAGCAGTGGAAGCACTCGCACAACTTCGTCCACCACACCTTCACCAACGTCCTCGGCAAGGACAACGACGTCGGCTACGGCATCCTGCGCGTCGCGCCCGAGCAGCCGTGGCACTGGGGCAACGTCCCGCAGCCGGTCTACAACCTGCTGCTGGCGATGTTCTTCGAGTACGGCGTCGCGCTGCACGACCTGGAGCTCGACAGGATCCGCGAGGGCACCCACGACGAGGAGGTGACGAAGGCGAAGCTGCGCGCGATCGGGCGCAAGATCCGCCGCCAGTGGGGCAAGGACTACCTGGCGTTCCCGCTGCTCAGCGGCCCGCAGTTCCTGTCCACGCTGTCGGCGAACCTCACCGCGAACATCGTCCGCAACGTCTGGGCCCACATGATCATCTTCTGCGGGCACTTCCCGGGCGACGTCGACGTGTTCGAGGAGGACTACCCGCTCGACGCCGAGACCAGGGGCGAGTGGTACGTGCGGCAGCTGCTCGGCTCCGCGAACATCACCGGCGGCCCGCTGTTCCACCTGATGACCGGCAACCTCAGCCACCAGGTCGAGCACCACCTGTTCCCGGACATTCCGAGCAACCGGTACGCCGAGATCGCCCCGCGCGTCCGCGACCTGTGCGCCCGGTACGGCCTGCCGTACCACACCGGCTCGCTGGCGAAGCAGGTCACGAGCACCTGGAAGAAGATCTTCCGCTACGCCCTTCCCGGCGGCGCCGCGAAGCCGAAGCCCGCCCCGAAGCCCCCCGCGCGCGAACCCGTCGCCGCCTGACCCCGCCCCGGTCGCCCTAGCCGAGGGCCTGGGCGACCGGCAGGAAGAGCCGGGCCGGGTCGTTCGCGATCGGTTCGCCGTACTCCATGACCGTGGTCGAGAAGAACGGGCTCAGCCCCCGCCTCTCCGCCCACGCGACCAGCTCCGGGTGCCGGTGGTCGATGTCGAGGCGCACCGGCCCCGCCGGGACGATCTCGTCCACGAGCGCCAGGGCGGTCCCCTCGTCGCGGGCGACGACGGGGCCGACGAGGGCCCGCCCGTCGTTCCACCACACGCCGCCGAAGCCCGCGATGCCGGACCCGTCGCGGACGACGTTGAAGGTCGCGCAGAACGACGGCAGCCCGTCCACGACCTGCGTCCGGTCGGCGCCGAACACCTCGGCGTCGAGCGCGCGGACGGCGGGCATGTCGGCGGGCGTCGCGGGCACGGACACGCCCTGCCGCGACGGCCCGTCGACCTCGCCCGTGTACGTGGTGCAGGTCCCGACCGAACGGAAGCCCAGACGCTCGTACAGCGGACGGCCCATCTCGGTGGCGGTCAGGCAGAGGCTCGCCGTCCCCGCCTCGTCCATCGCATGGCGCATGATCCGGGCGCCGAGGCCGCGCCGCTCGTAGCGCTTCGCGACCAGCACCATGCTGATGGCCGCGACGTCCTTGCCGTACGGCGTCGACACCACCGTGGCGGCGAGACCGCCGTTCCCGTCGTCGATGCCGTAGACGTCGCCGACGGAGAAGAGGAAGCGCCACTTGCGGTCCTCCCTCCCCCACTCGCGGTCCTCGGCGAGCCGCTGGCACGCGGGAAGGTCGTCGATCGAGAGCCGCCGCACCGGTGCATCCATGGGACGCGACGCTAGGACGCCCCCGGACCCGCCCACAAACGAATTACCCGGCTGCTCGCGTCCCGCATTACCCCTCACGTCATCGACCCGATGACCGCCCGCGGGAGATCGTCATGGTGCACGCACCGAGACGGACGAACCGGGGAGATCCCTTGTCAACCACCGCGACACCGCGAGCGGGCAGGCGGCCGCAGGGCGGCGCCCCCGCGCACGCCGCGCCGACCGGCGGCCTGCTGGTCCTGCTCATCGGCATCTTCATCACGACCCTCGACTTCTTCATCGTCAACGTCGCGATCCCCGACATCCAGGCCGACCTGCACGCGGGCACCGCCGCCACGCAGTGGGTCGTCGCCGGGTTCGGGCTCGCGCTCGGCGGCGGGCTCATCACCGGCGGGCGGCTCGGCGACATGGTCGGACGCCGCCGGATGTACGCCGCCGGGCTCACCGCGTTCACCGTCGCGTCCCTCGCCTGCGGCCTCGCCCCGACGCCGGGCGCGCTGATCGCGTCCCGGGTGGCGCAGGGCGTCGCGGCGGCGATGCTGATGCCGCAGGTCCTCGGCATCATCAACGGCGCGTTCGAGGGCGCGGCCCGGGTCCGCGCGTTCACCGCCTACGGCCTCACGATGGGGTTCGGGGGCGTGTTCGGGCAGCTCATCGGCGGCGCGCTGATCCAGGCGGACGTCCTCGGCAGCGGCTGGCGGAGCATCTTCCTGATCAACGTCCCGATCGGCGCCGCCACCGTCGCGCTCGTCCGCCGGACCGTCCCGGCCACCCCCGCCGCCCGCGGCACCCGCCTCGACCTCGCCGGGACCGCGCTGGTCACGCTCGGCCTCGTCGCGCTCGTCCTGCCGCTGATCGAGGGGCGCCGGCTCGGCTGGCCCGAATGGACCTGGTTCTCGTTCGCCGGCTCGGCCGTCCTGCTCGCCGCGTTCGCGCTGTGGCAGCGGCGCAGCGGCGCCCCGCTGATCGCCCCGGCGCTGTTCCGGGAGCGCGCCTTCACCGCCGGCGTCGGCATCGCTCTCGCCTACCAGCTCGCGATGGCGTCGTTCTTCCTCTACCTGGCCCTCTACCTGCAGCAGGGACGCGGCCTCAGCGCCCTCCAGTCGGGCCTGCTGTTCACCGCCCTCGGCGCCGGCTACTTCGCCGCCTCGACCCGCGCCGGAGCGGTCGCGGCCCGGATCGGCCGGCAGGTCCTCGCGCTCGGCGCCGCCGTCCAGGCGGTCGGCTGCCTGCTGCTGATCGACGGCATCGCCCAGGACGGCGGCGTCGCCTGGCTGATCCCCGGCCTCGCCCTCGCCGGCGCGGGCATGGGCTTCGTCCTCGCCCCGATGTCGGCGATCGTCCTGGCCGGTGTCGGCGAGCGGCACGCGGCGTCGGCCGCGGGCGTCCTGTCGACCTTCCAGCAGGTCGGCGGCGCGATCGGGGTCGCGGTCGTCGGGATCGTGTTCTACGACGTCCTCGGCGCCCATCCGCTCCCCGCGGACGTCGCCGACGCCTTCAAGGCGGGCCTGCTGCCGATCATCGGCTTCTGCGCCGCGACCGCGGCCCTCGCCCAGCTCCTGCCGAAGCCGCCCCGCCCGTGACCCGTCCGTCCACCCGCCCCGGCGCCCGCCCGCCGGGGCGCCCGCATGCCGTCAGCCGGACCGCAGCGAGGCGATGACGATGATCACGATGATCCCGGTCATGAAGAGGACCTGGTTGATGAAGATGCGGCCGGCGAGCCCGCGAGGGGCCTTCGGGTCTTCTCCCAGGGGATCGAAGATGAGCAGGGGCCGTCCAAGGGTGCACGCGATCAGCCAGGTCAGCATGACCGCCGGGACCATCGCGGCCTTCTCTCCCGAGAGGCCCATCTTGCCGTGGGCCACGGCCAGCCATCCCAATGCGACGGCGACCCAGATCAGGCCGTAGGCGAGGGAGGCCCCGTAGCCCAGCCACTTTCCCTCGCGCAACGCCAGCAGTTCGATGAGACCGAGCTCGGAGAACATCACCCAGAGCGCCATGACCCGCTCCCCTAGTGCGTCAGGCCCCCAGGGCCCTTGGTCGCCGCCGCATCCGTGTTGAGGCGTCAGTCGTCGGTGGGAGCGTTGTAGTGGGCGTCGTGCTGCTGGCGGGGGGAGCAGACGGAGGCGGACGGGCAGGAGCAGCGGCGGGAGCCGACCTTCACCGTGATGCGGTCGCCCGGGACGTTGTAGCCGATGACCTGGCCGTCGCCCTCGGGGGTCGAGACCTTCGCGCCGAGGCGCGGCGCCTTCTCCTTGAACTCGGTGTAGAGCGGGTGCTCGTACTTGAGGCAGCACATGAGGCGGCCGCAGGCGCCGGCGATGCGGAGGGGGTTGACGGGGAGGTCCTGCTCCTTCGCCATGCGGACGGAGACGGGCTCGAAGTCCTTGAGGAAGGTGGCACAGCACAGGTCGCGGCCGCAGGGCCCGATGCCGCCCTGGAGGCGCGCCTCGTCGCGGGGGCCGACCTGGCGGAGCTCGACGCGGGCCTTGATGTTGCGGGCGAGGTCGCGGACCAGGGCGCGGAAGTCGACCCGGTGCGGGGCCGTGAAATAGATCTTGAAGACGTTGTCGGCGTCGAGGTAGTCGACGCCGATGACCTTCATCGGCAGCTCGTGCCGGCGGATGAGGCGCTTGGCGATCGAGCGGCCCTCGGCGCGGCGGCGGCGGTTCGTCTCGTCGCGGGCGAGGTGCTCGTCGGTGGCGGGGCCCGCGCATTCGGGCAGGCCGCCGATGTCGTCGGACACCCACTGCGGCGCCCACACGCATTCGGCGACCTCCGGGCCCCCGTCGGTCGGGACGAGGACCTTGTCGCCGACCTTCGGGGTGTGCGGGCCCGGATCGAGATAGTAGAGCCGGCCGTAACGGGTGAAGCTGACGGCCATCACCATGCCCACGGTTCCGCTCCGTTCGCCCGGTTTCGTGCGTCCACTGTACGGCGGACCCGGGCGCAGATCACCAGGCCGCGTCGGCGAGATCCGTTCCGGGGAGCGTTCCAGCGCCCTCGGCGTAGAGGCGGCCGTCGCCACCGGTGATCAGGAGCTTGCCCCCGCCGCCGGTGTCCAGGCCGGTGATCAGGCCCTTCAGCCGCTGCTTCCAGACGACCCTGGCCGGCGCGCCGGTGGCCGTCGAGTACGCCTGGACGGACGCGACGGAGCGCTGGACGACGCCCGCGGCGGCGGTCTTCCCGTCGCGGCTGAGGACCGCGCTGGTCGTGCCCTTGGGCAGGACGGTGACGGGCTTGCTGGCCTTGAGGTCGCCCCCGGCGCCGCCGGTGTCCAGCGTGCGGAGTTCGTGGCGGACCTCGGTGTACTTGCCGCCCGCGCGCCGGACGGGGTTCCACACGAACGCGAGCGTGTCGCCGGCCCAGGAGAGGCTGCTGACGCGTGCGGAGTAGCCGGTCGTCCACGTCTTGCGGGCGCCGGTGCGGGCGGACACGACGTCGATACGGGCGCGGGCGCCCTTGTAGGTGACGTAGGCGATGCGGTCCCCGTCGGCGGACACGGCCAGGTCCGACCATGGCGCGGAGGCGCCGGGGATCGTCGCGGCGGGGATCTCGCTGAGGGACTCGGGGCGCCCGTCGGCGGCGAGCTTGAGCCGCTGGAACGTGACCTTCCCGGCGCCGGAGGACGCGACGACGTAGGAGTCGCCGTCGCCCGCGACATGGTGGAACCGGCGCCCGTCGGGGACGGCGACGGGCAGGCCGAGGGCGGCGCCGGTGCGGGCGTCGCGGACGGTCAGCGCGGTGCCCGCGCGGGTGACGCCGACGACGGCCCGCGGGCCCGCCGGCGTGGTGTCGGCAGCGGCGGCCTCCGCGTCGTGCCTCTTGTTCGCCTCGCGCTGGTGCCGGTGGACCAGGTCGACGCTGCCGCCGGCGAAGAGCGCCGCGGCCGCGGCGACGCTGACCGGCAGGGCGGTCCGCCATACCTCCCGGAACCGGATACCGCTACCGCCCTTGTCGTTCCCGCCGTCCATGGGGTCGGTCCGCACCGCCTCTCCACTGCTCGGCATCTGATATATCGCGCGGCATCGGCCCGGATGGGCGGAGTTACCACTTCGAGTCCGAGCCCGGTGCCGCGAGGCGCAACGACCCTAGTGGATCGCCGCGCCCGACCGTAATGTCAGCCCAGGGCCGAACGGGCCGCCTCCACGAGCGAGGCGCGGTACGAGCCGCCGAACAGCGCCACATGGACGAGCAGCGGGTGCAGCTGGTGCAGCGGGACGCGGTCGCGCCAGCCGGGCGCGAGCGGCGCCTCCCGGTCGTAGGCGGCGAGGATCCGGTCCAGGTGCGGCGTCCCGAACAGCGCCATCATCGCCAGGTCCGTCTCGCGGTGGCCGCCGTGGGCCGCCGGGTCGATCAGCATCGCCCGGCCGCCCGTCCACTGGACGTTCCCGGACCACAGGTCGCCGTGGATGCGGCTCGGCGGCTCCGGCGGCCCGGCGAGGTCCTCGACGGCGGCCATGACCCGTTCGACGAGCCGGACGTCGTCCGGGGACAGGTGGCGCTCGGCGCGGCGCAGGAACGGTTCGAGGCGGCGCTCGGCGTACCAGCGGGGCCAGCCGCGGTCGTCGAGGGTGTTGTCGAGGGGAAGGTCGGCGATGAACCCGTCCCAAGGCGCACCGTAGGCGTCCGGACGGGCGCGGGTGTGCAGGGCGGCCAGCTCGCGCCCGAACCGTTCGGCGGCCTCCCGGGTGGGCGACGCGGACGGCAGCCACGGCAGGACGAGCATGTGGTCGTCCGCCGCGAGGACGTCCGGGACGGGCGCGTCCGGCCCCGCCTCGCCCAGCCAGCGCAGCCCGGCCGCCTCCGCCGCGAACACCCCCGCCTGGTCGGGCGCGGCCTTCACGAACACCTCGCGGCCGTCGTCGAGGGACGCGCGGTGCAGCGTCCACGCGTGGCTGGAGCCGAGTCCGCTCACCGCCCCGACCGGGCTGCCGAGCAGCCGCGCGACGCGTTCCCGCAGATCGGCCGGGCCGGGCATGTCAGGCGGCCTTCAGGCCGGCCCGGATCTCGTCCAGCAGGCCCGGGATCGCCGCCTCCACCTGCTCCAGCACCAGGTCGAAGTCGGCGCGGCCGCCGTAGTAGGGGTCGGGGACGTCCAGGTCGGCGCCCGCCTCCGGGTCGAACTCGCGCAGCAGCCGGATCCGCGCCCGCGCCTCGTCGTCCGGCGCCATCGACCGCAGCGCCCGCCGGTGCCCCTCGTCCAGCGCCAGGATCAGGTCGTAGCGGTCGAACCAGCCGTCCTCGAACTGGCGGGCGATGTGCGCCGACCGGTACCCGGCCCGGGCCAGGGCCGCGATCGTCCGCTCGTCGGCGCCGTCGCCCACATGCCAGCCGCCGGTGCCGGAACTGTCGACCTCGACGTCCAGGCCCTCGGCCTCGACATGGTGGCGCAGGATCGCCTCCGCCATCGGCGAGCGGCAGATGTTCCCTGTGCAGACGAAAGTGACTCGGTACGGCATCCGTCCATCATGCCCCAGGTCACCGCACCCGGCTCACGGCGGCGGCGGGCGCGGGCGCGGGAACGAACGAGCGCGGCCCCCGGCCGGGAGGGTCCCGGGGGCCGCGTGCCGGGAGAGGGCCTACCGCTGGACGGCGTGGAGCGCGTCCACGATGCCGTTGCCGAAGAACCCGTTCTGCTCCTTGGTCCCCTCACAGGTCTGCGTGGAGGTGTGCTTCACCCACTTGCCGCCGGTCTGCGTGTACCAGACGTACTCGACGGTGCCCGGGCTCGGGCACGCCTTGGGCGTGGCGCTGCCGCGCAGCTTCCACTCCACGAAGTCCGGGTCGAGGGTGAGGCCGCCCTGGCGGTCGCGGTGCCCGTACTTGCTGATGATGAGCGCGGCGACGCCCACCGCGTGCGGCGACGCCATCGACGTGCCCTGCAGCGACTGGTAGTAGGCGCACGTCTTGCCCTTGCAGCTGCGGATCACGTACGACACCTTCGGGGTGCCGTCCGCGTTCAGCTCGCCGCGCTCCTTGGCGAGGCGCTCGGGGTAGGCGGCCCAGATGCCGCCGCGGTCGTCCGGCCGCTGGGCGGCGTTGTCGACCTTGTCGCCGCCGGGCGCGGCCACCGCGACGTACCCGTTGCCGAAGCTGCTGTAGTACGACTTGCGGGTGCTCGGCCCGGTCGCCGAGATCGCGATGACGTGCTTCCCCTCGGACGGCATCGACTGGCAGCTCGCCGGGATCGTCCGCTCGTACGGCTTCTCGCCCGGGTAGGACGGGAAGTCCGGGCTCGTGTCGTCGATGTTGGTCTTGGTGTAGTCGACGAAGTCGTTGCCCGCCGCGGAGATCAGCGTGACGCCGTGCCGGTGCGCGAAGTCGAGCGCCCGCTGCGTCGCCTGGATGATGGTGCGCTGCTCGAGCTGGTCCTCGGGCTTGTCCGCCGGGTTGTCGGCGCAGTTCCACAGCCACGGGTCGATGTAATAGGACATGTTGACGACGTCGATGCCGTGCTTCGCCGCGTAGGTGAGCCCGTCGACGGTCGGCTGCAGGTAGAACTGCCCCGAGTCCTGCCCGACGCGCAGGTTCACCAGGGTCACGTTCGGCGCGACGCCCGCCGTCCCGAGGCCGTTCCGCGGGGAGGCGATCTCGGACGCGACGTGCGTTCCGTGGTCGTTGTCGTCCCAGTCGACGGGGTCGACGCAGGACGTGAACTCGCACGGGCCGTCGAGCACGTTGCCGTCGGCGTCGGTGGGGATGTCGTGCGTGAAGTTCCGGCTGAGCTTGCGGTCGAAGTTCGGCTTGATGTCGGGGTGGTTCCCGTCCACGCCGGTGTCGAGGATGCCGACGAGGACCTTCTTCGAGCCGGGCTCGGCCTTGTACGACCCGTCCGCCGTCGCGTGGATCTGCTTCATGTCCCACTGCAGGTCGGCGAGGGGTTCGGTGTCCTTGGACGGCTTGCCCTTCACCGCCACCGGGCCCTGCGCGCCGACGGTCTTCTCGACCTTCGCGGCGGCCTTCTTCTCCTTCGGGGCCTCGCCGATGACCCGGTTGTGCGCGGCGCCGTCGAGGGCGCCCTGCCTCATCACCGCCTGGACGAACGCCGGGTTCGCGGACCGGACGGTGGCGACGCCCACATCGGTGTTCTCCTGGACGATCGAACCGCCGGCCGCCTTCACCGCGTCGTGGGCCTTGCCGAGGGAGACGCCGTCCTTGTAGAGGACGACGTACTCCGACGCCTCGCCTTTCGCCCGCGGCTCGGCCGGTGCCGCGGACGCTGGAATCGCGAGCGCCGCCGTGGTGACGACGGCGCAGGCGGCGGAAATCAAGGCTCGCCGCAAAGCAGACCTCCTGGCCATGGGGGGAGCTCGCCCTTGTTCGGCGTGCTATGGCCAGCAGACGGTACGGGTGCGTCTGTTGAGAGACGCGCTCAGATTTGTAACAAAAGAGGAGGATTTATGTTAATCCAAGACGAGTCGTCGAATAACGGTGCTCATCCGGCACCCGGACGGAGCTCGGCCGGAGTACGCGGAAACGCGGCGCGGGCGCTCAGCCGGTGCGGAGCGCGAGCGTGAGCGCCTCGAACGCCAGCTGCGGGTTGACGTTGGCCGCGACCCGCTCGCGGCACTCCATGATCGCGTCCAGGCGGCGCAGGGTGTCCTCCGGGCGGCCCGCCGACGCCGCCGTCCGCAGCTCCGGGCCCAGCTCGATGTTGACCAGGTCGCTGCCCGCGCCGAGCTGGAGCGCCAGCACGTCCCGGTAGTAGGACGCGAGGTCCAGCAGCGTCCGGTCCAGCGCGTCGCGCATCACCCGCGTCGCCCGCGACTTCTGCCGCCCTTCGAGCTCCTTCAGGGCGCCCGCCGTCCCGCGCGGCATCCGCCCCTTCTCGCTCTCCCCCAGCGCCTTGCGCAGCGCGGACGTCTCCGTCTCGTTCAGCTCGACCGTCTGCGCGTCCCGCTCGGCCTCCGCCGCCTTCACCAGGACCTCCGCCGCCGCGACGGCCGGGCTCACCCCGGTCAGCCGGCGCGGGATCGCCACCACCCCGTCGCGGACCCGGCGCATCCGCGGGTCGCTCGCGAGCAGCCGCGCCCGGCTGATGTGCCCCTGCGCGGCCCGCGCGACGATCTCCGCGGTCTCCCGGTCGACGCCGTCGCGCTGGACGAGCATGTCCGCGACCGCCGCGATCGGCGGCGTCTGCAGCGTCACCTGCCGGCACCGCGACCTGATCGTCACGAGCAGGTCCTCCGCCGACGGGGTGCACAGCAGCCACACCGTCCGCGCCGGCGGCTCCTCGATCGCCTTCAGCAGCGCGTTCGCCGCGCCCTCGGTGGCCCGGTCGGCGTCCTCGAACAGCACGATCTGCCAGCCGCCGCCGCTCGGCGACGACGACGCCCGCAGCACCAGCGCGCGAGCGTCCTTGATCCCGAACGACAGCCCCTGCGGGCGGACGACCTCGACGTCCGCGTGCGTCCCCTGCAGGACCTGGTGGCAGGACGCGCAGTGCCCGCACCCGCGCGGCGTCTCGGTGCACTGCAGCGCCGCCGCGAACGCCCGCGCGGCGGTCACCCGCCCGGACCCGGGCGGCCCGGTGAACAGCCAGGCGTGCGCCATGCCGCCGCCGGTCCCCGCGGCCGCCGAGGACAGCTGCTCGACGACCGGCGCCTGCCCCACCAGGTCATCCCACACGCTCATGCAACAAGGCTAAGGGCTGCGCGCCCTCCGCCGGGACGCGTCGCCCATGCCGGCGGCGCCGCCGGGCCTCCGGACGCGGCGCGGGCCGTGGAGGCGCCGCTAGACGTCGGTGATGGCCGGGAAGGTGCTCGTCGCGTCCTCGGTGCCGGCCGGGATCGGGTCCGGGAGGATCTCGCGGATGCGGTACTGGATCTCGCGGCTCAGCTCGGCCTGCGGGCGGCTCGCGTCCAGCACCAGGTACCGGTCGGGGTCGGCCTCGGCGAGCGCGCGGAAGCCGGCCTGGACGCGCTCGTGGAACTCCTGCGGCTCGGACTCGATACGGTCGGCGGGGGCCGACAGCCGGCGCAGCCCGTCCGCCGGCGGGACCTCCAGCAGGACGGTCAGGTCGGGCAGCAGGCCGCCCGTCGCCCACGCGTTGACGCGGGCGATGTCGTCGACCGGCTGCCGCCGCCCGTACCCCTGGTAGGCCAGCGACGAGTCCAGGTAGCGGTCGCTCACCACGATCGCGCCGCGCTCCAGCGCCGGCCGGATCACGTTCGCGACGTGGTCGGCGCGGTCCGCCGCGTACAGCAGGGTCTCGGCGCGGTCGGACAGCCCGGTGGTGTCCCGGTCCAGCAGCATCGCGCGCAGCCGCATGCCGATCTTGGTGGCGCCCGGCTCGTGCGTGGTGATCACGTCGTAGCCGTGGTCGCGCAGCCAGATCGCGGCGAGCCGCGCCTGGGTGGTCTTGCCGGCGCCCTCGCCGCCCTCGAACGCGATGAACACGCCGTGCTCGCGGCGGACCGGCTCCGGCTCCGCGACCTGCGACGGCGGGACGTACACCTCGCCGCGCAGCGCGGCCCGCAGGTCCGCGACGAGCGGGATGCCGCGCCGGTCGTCCAGCCTCCGGTAGGCGACGGCCCCGGCGACCAGCGCGAGGACGGCGGCGATCAGCAGCGCGGCCATCGAGCCGTCGAGGTCGTAGCCGTCGCCGACGTCGATCCGGTGCGAGCCGAGCGCGCCCGCGACCGCCGGGACGGCCGCGACCGTGACCAGCACGACGACGAGCGCGATCGACCGCAGGAACGCGCGCGGCCGGTCGGCCCCGGACTCGTCGCCGGGCCCGCGGACGGCCGCGGACGCGGTGGACCAGGCGGCCCCGGCGGCGACGCCGAGGAACGCCGTCACGAACGCCACGACGACGAGGTTCCGCACGAGCGCGGCCACGACCAGCAGCAGCGCGGCGGCGATCACCGCGAGGCCGAGGAGCCGGCGGCGGCTGAACGGGCCGAGGACGCGCGGGCCGAGGAACAGGCCGGACGCCAGCCCGGCGGCCAGCCCGGTGAGGACGGCGCCGTAGCCCGCGTCCCCGCCGCCCAGCTCGCCCGCGTGCACCCGCGCGACGGCGGCGACCGCGCTCGCGGCGAGCGCCGCGCCGCCGATCGCCAGGCCGAGGCCGCGGCC